>JBQCDS010000570.1:0-5775 GCA_051961035.1 Trinickia sp.
GATGACGCCGCTTCCTATAATTGCCGCGTTTTGCATGGATGCGACGCCGCGTCCAGTAGCGTTTTCCATGCCAGCTACGCCACGGACCCGGATCCGGCCCGCGAAGCCGCGTAGGCGCTCGATGTCAGAAAAATTCCTACATACTTTCTAGACGTTTCCGGCAAATGTTGCCGGTGCTCGTCCTATTTCCACCCTTTTTACAATTCGACACAATTTGCTCGAGACCAGGAACGGTCGGTATCGCGCTTTGATGCGCGCGTTGCCGAGCAAACGTTTCCGAAGTGACTGAGCTTGCACGCACCGAGGCGAAGGCGAGAAAACGCCGGCTTTGGTCGATACATTCGATTGACGGGGAGGAATCATGAGCGCCACAAGCGAAATGCTCAGCGAGATCAAAGAGGTCAATCTTTCCTATCTGTTGCTCGCGCAGCGCCTTTTGCGGGAAGACAAAGCGATGGGCATGTTCCGCATGGGCATCGGCGATCAGTTGGCCGACGTGCTGGCGAATCTGTCGTTCGCCCAAACGGTGAAGCTGGCCGCCTCCAACCAACTGCTGTGCCGTTTTCGTTTCGACGACCACGCCGTGCTTTCGTCGCTGGCCGATAAAGGCAAGACGGCTTCGCTCGCGAGCGCCCACAGCGCGATTCTGATGGCGAGCCAGCCGGTCGAATCGATCAATTGATCGCGCGGCCACGCATCCGGCATTGATTCGGTATTGATTCAGTATTAAAGCAAGCGGGGCACACGGCCGATATGGCAACAAAGAGCGTCGTGCTCGAAGTCAAGGAAATCACGCTGGCGATCGAGTTGATCGAATTGGGCGCGCGCCTTCAATTGCTCGAAGCGGAAACGAGCTTGTCGCGCGACCGGCTCATCAAGCTGTACAAGGAATTGAAGGGGGCCTCGCCGCCCAAGGGCATGCTGCCGTTCTCGACGGATTGGTTCATGACCTGGCAGCCGAACATCCATTCGTCGCTTTTTTACAATATCTACCGGTTCATGGCTCAGCACGGCGGCTGCGAAAACATCCAGTCGATCGTGAAAAGCTACCGCCTGTACCTGGAGCACACGCGGCTGAACGGGGACGAGGCGCACCTGAGCCTGACTCGCGCGTGGACGCTAGTGCGCTTCTTCGAATCGGAGATGTTGCAACTCACCGCCTGTACGCGCTGCGGCGGGCAGTTCGTCGCGCATGCACACGATCCGCAGCACGGTTTCGTCTGCGGGCTTTGCCAGCCGCCGTCGCGCGCCGGCAAGACCAAGAAATCCGCCGCGGCCAAGGCCGCGCAAGGCGCTGCGGGCGCGCGGCCCGAGCCCGCCGAACTGGTTGCCTAGCCCCCGGGCCCGTCCGAGGCCGGCGGCCGGCGCGGCCGGCCGACCCAGGCGGCCTTGCGCGGGCCGTCGCCCGCTCGCCTTTACCGTGCTGGTTTACGCGGCGTCACCGCCCCCTCTATTGCCCCCAAAGTTTTCGGCTTGGCTGCCGTAAACCAGTTTAACGACGGGTGACCGTCGCTCTTGTGAGGACCCGGCAGTGCTGATTTTCGTTGGAACACTCGTCACCGTGTTGTCCGTCTTCGGCGGCTATGCGCTAGCGGGCGGCCATCTTGGCGCGCTGGTGCAACCGGAAGAGGGGCTGATGATCGCCGGCGCCGGACTGGGTGCGTTCATCCTCGGCAACGGCCTGAACACGATCAAAGCGACTATCCGACTGCTGCCCACGCTGTTCAAGGGTTCGAAGTACACGAAGGACGTGTACATGGAACTCATGGCGCTGCTTTACGTTTTGCTTGCAAAGGCACGCAAGGAAGGCACGCTCACGCTCGAAGCCGACATCGACGATCCCGAGAAGAGCCCGATTTTCACGCAATACCCGAAGATTCTCGCCGATCACCATACGGTCGAGTTTTTGACCGACTACCTGCGTTTGATGGTGGGCGGCAACATGAACGCGTTCGAAATCGAAAGCCTCATGGACGAGGAAATCGAGACGCACCACGCCGAAGGCGAAGGCCCGGCGCACGCGCTCAGCCGTGTCGGCGACGCCATGCCGGCATTCGGGATCGTCGCGGCCGTGATGGGTGTGGTGCATACGATGGCGTCGGCGGACAAGCCGCCCGCGGTGCTCGGCGCGATGATCGCGCAGGCGCTCGTCGGCACGTTCCTCGGCATCTTGCTTTCGTACGGCCTCATCGGGCCGCTCGCCAGCTTGGCCGAGCAGCGCGTGGCCGAGTCGACCAAGATGTTCCAGTGCATCAAAGTCACGATCCTCGCGAGCCTGAACGGTTATGCGCCGGCGATCGCCGTCGAGTTCGGCCGCAAGGTGCTCTTCTCGCCCGAGCGTCCGTCGTTCGCCGAGCTCGAAGAGCACGTGCGGCGCGTGAAAGCGAAATAAGCGGCCGAGCGAGCGAGGACAGCGCCCCATGACCAAAGGCAAGGACCGGGCAATCATCGTCAAGCGCGTGGCGCCCTCGAAGAAAGGGCATCACGGCGGTGCGTGGAAGCTCGCCTATGCGGACTTCATGACCGCGATGATGGCGTTCTTTCTATTGATGTGGCTGTTGAGCGCGGTCACGCCGGTGCAACTGAAAGGCATCGCCGAATACTTCAATCAGCCGCTGAAGGCGGCGCTGCTCGGCAGCGGCCAACGCAGCGCACAGGAGTCGAGCATCATCGAAGGCGGCGGGCGCGACATCTCCACTGAGATGGATGGGGTGACGCGCCGCTCGGACGGCACGATGGCGCAAGCGGCGCATCGGGCCGAGCGGGCCGACGATCAGGCGCTGAACCAATTGAAAGGCGCGCTGGAGCGACGCGAGCAGGCCCGGCTGCACGATTTGCAGGTCAAGCTGATGGCCGCGATCGAAGCGAACCCGGTGCTGCGCCCGTACCGGCAGCAGATCCGGATCGACTCGACGCTGCAGGGGCTGCGCATCGAAATCGTCGATACGAAAAAGCGCCCGATGTTCGCGACGGCCAGCAACGATGTCGAGCCATACATGCGCGACATCCTGCACGCGATCGGTCAGACGCTGAACGACGTGCCGAACCGCATCGTCGTGCAGGGCCACACCGACGCCGTGCCTTACGCGGGCGGCGGCAAGGGTTACAGCAATTGGGAATTGTCGGCCGATCGCGCGAACGCATCGCGGCGCGAGCTGATAGAAGGCGGGATGGACGAGAACAAGGTGATGCGCGTGCTGGGGCTCGCCTCGACGCAGAATCTGGACAAGGCCGACCCGTTCGATCCGGAGAATAGACGCATCAGCATCATCGTTCTCAACAAAAAGAGTGAGGAAGCTTTGATGCATGATGACTCGACGACGACGACGCTATCGGACGACGCCGCCAGCGCCGCACCGATCGTCGGCAAGGTTGCGCCCGGTGCGCCCTCGGTGACGGGCGCGGCGAAGTGAGGCATCCATGATCAAGAAGATTTTGGCGATCGACGATTCCGCCGCGATGCGTGAAATCCTCGCGGCGACGCTGCGCGCGGCCGGCTACGAGGTCACGGTGGCGGCCGACGGCGAGGAAGGACTCGCCACCGCGTCGGCGAGTGCGTTCGATCTGGTGCTGACCGATCAGTACATGCCCAAACGCAGCGGGCTCGAGGTGATCGCGGCGCTGCGCTCGCAGCCGGCCTACGCGGCCACGCCGGTTTTCGTGCTGACGACGGAAGACGGCGCCGAGTTCAAGGACGCGGCACGGGTGGCGGGCGCGACGGGCTGGATCGAGAAGCCGCTCGATCCGGACACGCTGACCGAACTCGTCGACGCGCTCAATGCGTGAGACGCGAGCGAAGAAGAGAAGGCGCAAGCGAGCACGAGAAGAGGGTTAGGCGGATAGACGGATAGGCGGATAGGCCGTCAGGCAATGCAATGAATAGATAGGGCATACGCGGCGCAAGGGCGCGCGCATGGAAACGAATAGACGACGCGCTACCTGCGAAGCAAGACTCTTAGCGGTGATTGAAGCATGACACTCGACATTACCCAGTTTTATCAGACGTTCTTCGACGAGGCGGACGAGCTGCTCGCGCAAATGGAGCAGTTGCTGCTGAACCTGAACGTCGGCACGCCGGATCCGGAGGATCTCGCGGCGATTTTTCGCGCGGCGCACTCGATCAAGGGCGGCGCGGCCACGTTCGGCTTCACCGCACTCACCGAGACGACGCACATCCTCGAATCGCTGCTCGATCGGGCGCGCAACAACGAGTTGAGGTTGCGTAAGGACATGATCGACACGTTCCTCGAAACGAAGGACGTGTTGGCGGACCAACTCGCCGCCTACCGCGCGAGCGGGGAGCCCGACGCGGCGGCGGCCGCCGGAATCTGCGCGAAGCTCGAGCGGCTGCGCGCCGAAGGCGACGGCGAGCAGGCGGCGCAGCCGGCCGCGGTCCAAGCGCCCGCCGCGCCCGCGCCAAGCGTCGTGAGCGCGCCGGCCGCGACGGCGAGCATTGCCGAGGACGGTGCGCCCGAGCACGTGGTCGAGCAGGCTGTCGAGGCCACGCACGGCTCGGCCGGTGCGGCGCCGAGCGACACGAACAAAGAAGGACCTCACTTAAAAGTTACGCTACGGGGGGTGGGGGAGAAGGACCAGGAACTCCTGATCGAAGAATTGGGTAACCTGGGACACATCGTCGGACAAGTGAAGAGCGGCGGCGACTTGATCGTCTACCTCGATACCGATGTGCCGTCCGACGACATCACTGCCGTGTGCTGCTTCGTGATCGACGAAAGTCAGATCGGAATCGGCCGCGGCACGGCGCCGAGTGCGGCCGGCGACGAGCCGGCTGCCATTGCGCCGAGCGCTGCCGTCCCGGCGGCTGCGGCGAGCGCGCCGGCGCCGGCTGCGCCGGTTGCGGCCCCTGCATCGGCCGCGGCCGCTGCTGCGCCAAGCGCGCCGGCGATATCGACGAGCACGCCGGAGCCAAAGGCCGAGCCGGCCAAGAGCGCAGCATCGGGCGGCGAGGATAAGAAAGCGCGTCCGGCTGCGGCCGCGGCAGGCGCCGAAGGCAGCTCGATCCGGGTGGGCGTCGAGAAGGTGGATCAGCTGATCAACCTCGTCGGCGAACTCGTGATCACGCAGGCGATGCTTGCGGAAACGACGAGCACGTTCGACCCGGCCCTGCACGATCGGCTGTTCAACGGTATGGCGCAGCTCGAGCGCAACGCGCGCGATCTGCAAGAAACCGTAATGTCGATCCGCATGATGCCGATGGATTACGTCTTCAGCCGCTTCCCCCGCCTCGTGCGCGATCTCGCGGCCAAGCTCGGCAAACAAGTGGAGCTCGTCACGTTCGGTCAAGCGACCGAACTCGACAAGAGCTTGATCGAACGGATCATCGATCCGCTCACGCACCTCGTGCGCAACAGTCTCGACCACGGTATCGAAACGGTCGAAGTGCGGCGGGCGGCGGGCAAGGACGGCGCAGGTCAACTCGTGCTGTCGGCGGCTCACCACGGCGGCAACATCGTGATCGAAGTGTCCGACGACGGTGCCGGCCTGCGACGCGACAAGATTCTCGCCAAAGCCATGAAGCAAGGCATGCAGGTGAGCGAGTCGATGTCCGACGAGGAAGTGTGGAACCTCATCTTCATGCCGGGCTTCTCGACGGCGGAGCAGGTGACGGACGTCTCGGGCCGCGGCGTGGGCATGGACGTGGTCAAGCGCAACATCCAATCGATGGGCGGCCATGTCGAGATCACGTCGAACGCGGGCAAGGGCACGACGACGCGCATCATCTTGCCGCTCACGCTCGCGATTCTCGACGGCATG
>JBQCDS010000571.1:0-5236 GCA_051961035.1 Trinickia sp.
TCTTCCGCCGCCGTCGAGGCGTTCATCGGCGAAGCCGATCTGCCGCGCGTGCACCCGGGCGCGCATGCGCGATTCTTCCCCGAGAACGGCGACCCGAGCATCGACCTCGTCGTCTCTCACGTCGAGATGTCATCGGCGCGCGTGCTCGACGTCACGGAACTGGCGTCGGTTTACGGCGGCGGTGTCGCCGTGCGCAAGAACGGCGATAACAAGCTCGTTCCCGAAACGGCCGTTTATCGCGCCGCGCTCGTGCCTGCGTCGCGCGATGCGCACGTCACGGCGTGGCGGCGCTTGCGGGGGCGAGTGGTTATCGACGGCGACCGCGCAAGTTTGCTGGGCCAAATTTACCGCAAGGCTGTTGCGGTGCTGATCAGCGAAAGCCAGGTATGACGCGAGGCGGCCGCAACGCGGCCCGCCTCGCATGTCCTCGTGTCGAGCGTGTTAATTCAAGTCCACACACGGCTTATCAGCCGAACCGATACCCGGCCTGCCGAACACCGTGCGTCGGCCGATATGGCCCATAAATGTCCGTAATCAGGCGCATTATATGGTTAGTGTCCGTGATTGCGGACTTGACCTCATAGTCGTAGGCGCGATATTGTGTGTAATCACGGACATAAACAGCGTTGCGGCTGCAATTACGGACATGAAGCGCGACGAAACCCCTTTGCTGTCCCCCTCCAGGATGATGGAGGCGCGCGAGCTTGGCGAAAAGTTGGCTCGATTGCGCAAGGCGCGGCGCCTACGCCAGGCCGACGCCGCTGCGCGCGCCGGACTGGCGCGCTCGACGGCCGCGCTCATCGAAAAAGGCGACCTGAGTCGTACGCAGGCGCAAATTCTGCGCTATTTGGAGGCCATCGCGCCTGGCGTGACGCTTTTGGGCTTGCTGCAGGAGTCCGACCCATCCCTGGCAGCGCTGAGGGCTCGCGAGCTTACTCAGCGCGTGCGACCGCTAAGCAAAGCCGAGCTTGACGAGTTGGATTTCTAATGGCGACCAAGGACTTCAAGCTTGCTGTTTTTGCTTGGTTGCCTACCCGCGGATTTTCCCCGGCGGGACTTCTGACGCTCTCGGAAACAATTGGCGCCAATCAGCAGAATCGAGAGCTAACCTCCGGCTTTGCCTACGGCTTGGGTTACGTAGCGCGCGCCGAGTCAATCGAAGTGGATCCCGTCAGTTTGGGCTTGGCAGACCGAGAGGCAATCAGAGGCCGGGCGCTGTTTCCGGTGAACGGGCTAGGCGAGTTCGGCGGTATTCGAGATGCTGCTCCGGATGCGTGGGGCCGCCGGGTTATCGAGGCTCGCCGCAAAGTCCCAGCCAACTCGCTACCCGAAGCGGAATATTTGCTGGCCGCAGGCGGCGACCGCGTGGGCGCACTGGATGTCAGGCAGGACATCAAGACCCCCGATTCGCCGTCAGCCAGCGACTTGCAGTCGCTCGAATACATATTGCAGGCCGCTGAAGCCGTGGATAGCGGAATGCCGGTGCCGGCGAACTTGGAGCCATTCCTCGCAGCGGGTCCGTCCGCCGGCGGTGCGCGTCCGAAAGCGTCGGTGCGCGATGAGCACGGTGCCCTATGGTTGGCGAAATTCCCTGCCCAGGGCGATGTTTTCGATGTTGCTCGATCGGAGATGTGCACGCTGGAATTGGCCCGCCGCTGTGGCCTGACCGTTCCGGAGGTGCGCTACATCATGGTTGGCCAAAGGCCCGTGATGCTCATCCGCCGCTTCGACCGGTATTGGGCGCTGCCAGGGATGCTTCCAGATGCAAACATTGCCATGCACGACAGCCGGCCGGGGGATGGCTTGGTCGAAGGACGGCTCCACCTGGTAAGCGGCTTGACACTGGTCGCTTGCTCTAAATTCGAGTCGCGCACCAAGGGCTATCACGACTTGGCTGCAGCCATCCGCAAGTTTGTCCACACCGATTTCATCGCAACCAACTGCGAAGAGCTGTTTGCTCGCATGGTGTTCAATATCTTTGTGAGCAACGACGATGACCACCTGAGAAACCACGCCTTCGTGCGAGACCCCCGCTCAGGCGGCTGGGCGTTGAGCCCCTTGTATGACGTGGTGCCGCGGCCGGGAGTCGCCTATGAGCGACAACTTCACCTTGAGGTCGGGGCGCAGGGCAAGCTTGCTACTTTGGATAACGCGCTGAGTTACTTCTCTGCGTTCGTCCCGGAGCGGGCGCGTGCCATGGACATCATCCGGCGTATATGGACTGAACTGCGCGAGTGGCGAACATGCTTTGAGGCATCTGGCGCAGACGGTCATCTTTTGAGCAAGCTGGAGGGCGCTTTCCGGAAGTTGGAGGACATCGCCCAGTCGGACCTGGCCAAGGAAATCCGCAAGGGGGCTTGAGAAGTGCGTCCTTGTCCGTGACGGTATCGATCGATCCGCCACCCGCTCAAACTCCCATCAACGCCTGCGCGTCACCACCGATGATGAACAAACGGCGCGATCGTCTCCCGATAGAGCGCACTTAGCGCAGTCATCGTGGAATCGGTCAAAGGCGCGATGCCGCTCGCCGCATTATTCGCGGTGGCCTGCGCCGCATTCTTGGCGCCGGGAATGACGGTCGTCACGCTCTCGTTCATCAAAATCCAGCGCAGTGCGAATTGCGCCATGGTGACGCCCTCCGGTACGAGCGGACGAATGCGCTCGACGGCTTCGAGCGCCACGTCGTACGGAACGCCGGCAAACGTCTCGCCCTTGTCGAACGCTTGGCCGTCGCGATTGAAATGACGGTGGTCGTCGGACGAAAACGTCGTATCGGCCTTCATTTTTCCCGTCAGCAGGCCCGAAGCGAGCGGGACGCGAACAATGACGGCAATACCGCGTTTGCGCGCCTCGCGCATGAAAAGCTCGTCCGCCCGCTGCCGAAAGAGGTTGTAGATCACTTGCACCGACTTCACGCCCGGGTATTCGATCGCCTTGAGGCCTTCTTCAACCTTTTCCACCGACACGCCGTAGTGGCGGATCTTCCCCGATGCCACCATGCGGTCCATCGCGTCGAAAACTTCCGGACGGTAATAGACTTCGGTCGGCGGACAATGCAACTGCACGAGGTCAAGGCAGTCGATATCGAGATTCGCTAGCGAGCGTTCGACGAACGCGTTGAGGTTCGCCGCCGTATAACCCTGCGCCACATGAGGATCGAGCCGCCGGCCGGCTTTCGTCGCAACGAAGGGCCGCTGCCCGCCACGTTCTTTAAGGACGGCGGCGATGATTCGCTCGGAACGTCCGTCGCCATAGACATCGGCGGTATCGATGAACGTCGTCCCGCTATCGAGCGCGGCATGCAACGCCGCCTTCGCGTCGCTTTCCGACACGTCGCCCCACGAGCCGCCGATCGCCCACGCACCGAACCCGATTTCGGAAACGTGCTTTCCTGTCTGCCCAAATGGCCGTTGATTCATCTTCTTTCCTTATTCATGGCATTAGTTGTCCGCCGTTGACTTCAATGATTTGGCCGGTGATGTATCCCGACATGGCAGACGACGCCAGGAAGAGAAACGCGCCGACGCATTCTTCCGGTGTACCGGCCCGGCCCATCGGCACCGTGGCTGTCTGCAATGCGAGAATTTCCGCCGACGTGTATTTCTCGTGGAACGGCGTGTGGATCAGGCCGGGGGCTACCGCGTTGACGCGGATGCCGTCCCCGACGAACTCCTTCGCTTGTCCCCGCGTCAGGCTGCTCACAAAGCTTTTCGTGGCGGCGTAGAGCACGGCGCCTGCGCCGCCACCCGTGCGCGCTGCCACGGACGACGTGTTGATCACATAGCCCCCGGCTTCTTTGAGAAAGGGGTGCGCCGCCAACGTCGCATCCCACACCGAACGGGCGTTGAGATTGACGACTTCGTCGAAATGACCCTCGGGCATGTCGATCGATTTGATTCGACCGAGCATGCCGCCGGCATTGTTGATGAGGCCATCCAGCCCGCCGAGCGCTTGGGCCGCCGCGCGAACGACTTGCGAGGCGCTGCCGGCTTCGCTCAAGTCGCCATGGACGAGGCTGATCCGGTCCGGCCATTGCGCGCGCAGCGCTTGCGCGGCCGCCTCGCTGTGGTTGTAGTGGGCCACGACCTGTGCACCCTGTGCGGCAAACGCACGGACGACGGCCGCTCCGATTCCCGTCGACCCGCCCGTGACCAGCACTCTCGTTCCCTGCAGATCGCTAATGCGCATGTGCTCGAAACTCGCCATACATTCCCCTCGAAAAGGCGCGACGTTCCATCGCCGAGCGAGCGTCGCGCTGCGCTCGCATCGGCCGGGTACAAATAATGGCACGGCTTAAAATGAGCAGCATTCATTGACGGAATGAGCCGCATTCATCATGGCAACACGAGACCGAATCGATTTCGCGGACTTGAAATGTTTTTTGACGATCGTCCGCTGCCGCAGCTTCCGCCTTGCCGCGACCGAAATCGGGCAAACACCATCGGCCGTCAGTCACGCCATGCGCCGGCTCGAAGATCGCCTTGGCGCGAAGCTGCTCAATAGGACGAGCCGGGCCGTTTCAGTCACCGCTGCGGGGCGCGACTTGGCCGCGCGTTTGGAAGACGGCTTCAATCAGATCGGCTCGGCGCTGGAAACTTTCGAAGCGCCGGGTGCCGCGCGGCTCGGCGAAATCCGGCTCAATGTTTTCGCCGACGCTGCCCATTTGCTTATCGCTCCCGCCTTGCCGGAATTCGTGCGTGTGTGCCCTGACGTGCGGCTCACGGTGGTCGTTGAAAACAGGCCGATCGACATTGCGGCCGAAGGCTACGACGCGGGGATCCGATATGGGCACTACGTACCGGAGGATATGGTGGCGGTGCCGCTGAC
The DNA here is from genome assembly GCA_051961035.1 of Trinickia sp. Lineage (GTDB taxonomy): Bacteria > Pseudomonadota > Gammaproteobacteria > Burkholderiales > Burkholderiaceae > Trinickia. The sequence continues at coordinate 4,828 of JBQCDS010000571.1, forward strand.
CGGCTCGCAGCGCTGGGTCATGGCCGCTGCGCCGGCTTATCTCCAGCGGCACGGCTCGCCGCGTCGCCTCGACGATCTGGCGAAGCACACGTGTCTACAGCTTCTGCTCGGCGACAATTCGAGCTACCGCTGGGAAGTGCGCGACGCAGGCGAGCGGCGCCGCCTTGGCGTCCCCGGCTTGCTGACGATCAACGATACGGCCACCACGATCAGCGCATGCAAGGCGGGTTTGGGTATCGCCTATTTCCTGGAGGCGCGGATCGCGGATGAATTGACGCGCGGCGAATTGCGGATCGTGCTCGAGAAGAACGCTTATCGCGAGGATCCGTTTCACATGTACTACAGCAGCCGTCGCTATAACCACCCGGCGCTTCGGACGCTGATCGATATCATTCGTGAACAGCAGTCG
>JBQCDS010000572.1:0-4928 GCA_051961035.1 Trinickia sp.
CATCCATGTCGAAATTGAGCGGGTGAGTCATTTCCGTTTTCCTAAAGTGGCGGTTCTAAACTTATCGATTTTCAAAACGATAGCAGAACCCTACGATGTCCCTGGTTACGAATCGCTGCGCGGTGAATGAGCGGGTGGGGGATAGACCGATTGCACCGACGATACCCGTGCGGTTTGGCTCAGGCGACGACCACGAAAAGGGAAGAGGCGATGACTCAGTGGAATACCCCGGTAGGGTTCATCGGCTTGGGCGCGATGGGCGAGCCGATGGCGCTCAATTTGAGGAAGGCGGGCATGGCGCTCGTCGTATGGAACCGCTCGGCCCCCAAACGGGATATCTTGGCGAGCGCGGGAGCCAGTGTCGTGGACGATGCGGCGCAGGTGTTCGAACGCTGTGAAACCGTGTTGCTGATGTTGGCGAACGCTCAGGCGATCGACGGCGTACTCGCGCGCGGCGAACCGGCTTTCGTGCAACGTGTGCGCGGGCGCACGATCGTCCACATGGGCACGACGTCGCCGGGCTATTCGCGCGGGCTCGAAAAAGCGCTACGCGCGGCGGGCGGGCGTTACGTCGAAGCGCCGGTGTCCGGGTCGCGCAAGCCTGCGCAGGCCGGCGAACTCGTGGCTTTGCTGGCCGGCGAGCACGGCGCGGTGCAAGCGGTGGGCCCGCTCATCGCGGCGATGTGCAAGCAGTCGGCGTATTGCGGCGACGTGCCCGCCGCATCGACGATGAAGCTCGCCGTCAATCTGTTTCTCATCACGATGGTGACGGGGCTCGCGGAAGCCATGCATTTCGCGAAGCGGCAAGGTCTCGACTTGGCTCAGTTTGTTCAGATCGTCGATGCCGGGCCGATGGCGAGCGACGTATCGTCCGTCAAGGCGGCGAAATTGCTGCGGGGCGACTTCGATGTGCAGGCGAGCATCGATAACGTGCTCGACAACACCCGGCTCGTCGCAGCGGCGGCGCGCGCCGCAGGCATTGCCTCGCCGTTGCTCGACGTTTGCCACGTGCTGTATCGCGAGACGAGCGAGATGGGATTCGGCGGCGCGGACATGGTGGCGGTCATCAAGGCGATCGAGGCGAACGGGGTGGTGGCCGCGCGGGCGGGGGCGGGCAGCGACGAAGCGTGACGGAGCTTCGGCATAGATACTTGCTGCGACGGTCGCGCAGTGGACGAAGAACGCCTCCCCGGTATATAAGAGTTGGACGAAGCGTACGCGGCCATGCGCTTGCATCGCCTCGCCCATAACCAGATCGATAGGAACGCCCCATCATGACTCCCGATCCGAACCGACAGAAGGAAGAAACGGAAGCTTCCGCGAACCCGGATGTCGACCATCTCAACGACGCGCTGAACCACGTCGACACGCTGCTGTCCTCGGGCAATATCGCCGTCAGCGCGGCAAAGGGCATTCTTTATAGCCGTATTGAGACGCTCGGTGCGTTGGTCGGCGACCCGGACCTTCCCGAGCACAGCCGCGCGGGGTATGAGGGCCTGTTGGAAACGGCGCGCGAAATGCGGGCCAGGGTCGGCAAGTAAACGGGGCCGGGCCGCGAAGGCAACGCGGAAAAGGCGCCGAGCGCCCGGCGCTGCATTGCGCGCAGGAGGTCTTCGCGCCTAGCCGCCGGGCGGCGACAACCCGCGTTGTTGCTATCCGAGCGATAACTCCAGCAAAACGGATCCGACTCCCTGCTAAAATGCGCTCGCCGCAATGTAGTGGATCGCAGATGAAATTGCTTGATGCCTTGGTCGAACAGCGCATTGCCGCTGCCGCCGCACGCGGGGAGTTTGACGACTTGCCGGGTGCAGGGGCGCCGCAGCACCTAGACGACGACTTGCTCGTACCCGAGGAAGTTCGTGTCGCGAATCGCATACTGAAAAACGCCGGTTTCGTGCCGCCGGCCGTCGAGCAGTTGCGCTCGCTGCGACACCTGCAAGACGAACTCGACGCCGCTGGCGACAACGCGACGCGTTGCCGGTTGCAGGCGAAGCTGCTCGCGCTCGACATGGCGCTCGAGTCGCTGCGCGGCGAGCCCACGGTGGTCCCGCGCGAGTACTGCCGCCGCATTGCCGAACGGTTTACGGAGCGCGTGCAGGCCGGCGAGGCCGATGTGGCCACGGCGCACTCGGCGGAGCTTTCGTGAGCGAACCGCTTGCACCATCCGATGCCCACATTTTGGGATCGCACCATCTTGCCCCCTTCGACGGTGTCGATGCTGACGTCGCTTCGGCCGCATCGGCTCGCGATCGCCGTTATATGGCGCTTGCGCTCGATGCCGCGCAATCCGCGCGCGCGGCCGGCGAGGTGCCGGTGGGCGCGGTGCTCGTACAGGGCGACGACGTCATCGCAACCGGATTCAATCATCCGATCGGCGGGCACGATCCGTCCGCCCATGCCGAAATGGTCGCGTTGCGCGCGGCCGCTCGGTCGTTGCTCAATTACCGGCTTCCCGGCTGCGAACTGTACGTGACGTTGGAGCCGTGCCTGATGTGCGCAGGAGCCATCATGCATGCGCGCATCGCGCGCGTCGTCTTCGGGGCGCGCGATCCGAAGACCGGCGCGTGCGGCAGCGTCGTCGATGCATTTGCCAATCGTCAGCTCAATCACCATACGCACGTCGAGGGTGGCGTGCTCGCGACCGAATGCGGCGACGCGCTCAAGTCGTTCTTTGCGCATCGTCGTGAGGTCATTCGCGCCGAGCGCGCGGCCGCCTTGGCCGACGCCCAGGCGTGCAAGCCTGAGCAGCCGGTCTAAGCGGCAGCCGCGGCCCTGCGCAGCCATCGTCGAAAAAACACCATGACCCGTTCGCGCACTATCGAAATCGTCGCTCCCTCCGGTTATCCGCCTGACGACCGGGCCGTCGAGCGGGGCATCGCGCGGCTACGTGCGCAGGGGCACGAGGTGCGCTGCGCGGAACGTGCGCAGCGCCGCTACCAGCGTTTCGGCGGTACGGATGTCGAGCGCGCACAGGATCTGAACCGGCTGGCCGAACCGGATCATCCGCTGCCCGATATCGTCCTGGCCCTGCGCGGAGGCTACGGCGCCGTTCGCATTCTCGATGTCCTCGACTACGTGGGGCTTGAGCGCCGGCTTGCCGGCGCACCCGTTGTCCTGTGCGGCCACAGCGATTTCACGGCAATTCAGCTTGCACTATTCGCGCGCGCGGGCCTCGTCACGTTCGGCGGCCCGATGTTGACGGCCAACTTCGGCGCCGAGACGGCTAGCGCCTTTACGACCGAGCACTTTTGGCGTGCGCTTCTGTCGCCGAAATTCACGGTGACGGAATCGGCCGCGCAAGCGACGCAATGCGACATAAGCGGTACGCTTTGGGGCGGAAATCTGGCGATGATCGCCTCGCTCGTGGGCACGCCCTATATGCCGCGAATCGACGGCGGGATCCTGTTCTTGGAAGATGTCAACGAGCATCCGTACCGCGTCGAGCGCATGCTCTATCAGCTCCATCTCGCCGGCGTGCTGGCTCGTCAGCGCGCGCTCGTGCTGGGCGATTTCACCGGCGGCAAGCTCTCGCCCTATGACAACGGCTATGACTTCACGGCGATGGTCGAGCAGATGCGCGCTGTGACGGGGCTCCCCATCGTCACGGGGCTGCGCTTCGGCCACGGCGCCGATCTCGTGACGCTTCCATTTGGCGCACAGGCTCGCCTACGGGCAGGCCAGGATGGCTTCTCCCTGACCATCACCGGGCATCCCACGCTTCGTTGAGCGGTGCAGCGGCGAGAACGTTCACATCCTGCCACCGGAAATTGTCGACAATTCGACGAGCCGCCAACGTTGACCGCGCGAGGCGCACGCTCGCCAAAAGCAAGCGCGGCGTGTTTCGCCGGCCTGTACGCTGTCGGCCGCGCGCGTCATCGCAGCGGCCGTCACGCAATGCAGCACGACGCCCCCCAATAAATTGTTGACAATCCGCATATCGGTTCTAATATACCCGACATGTCGACAGCGAAATTGTCCGAGCCTGCGGCGATCGCCGACCGCATCCGAGACGCGATTCTCGAGCACCGGCTAGAGCCAGGGGCGAAGCTCACGGAGGCGCAGTTATGCGACGTGTTCGGCGTCAAGCGCGGCACCGTGCGTCAAGCGCTCTCGTTGCTCGCCACCGAGCATCTCGTCGATTTGGAGCCGAATCGCGGCGCCTTCGTGGCTAGCCCGTCGCTTCAGGAAGTGCATGAGGTGTTCGAAATGCGCCGCATCATCGAGGGCGCCGTGATTCAGCGCGTGTGCCGCGATCAAGGCGGGCGAGGAGAGGCGCATTTGAAGGCGATCGCGAAGATGATCGAGCGGGAGCGCAGCGCATTCGAGCACCGGGATTTCCGCTCGTGGATTCGTCTCTCGGGCGAGTTTCATACCTCGCTCGCGGGACTGACGGGCAACCGCGTGCTCTGCGATTGTTTAGCGGGCCTCGTCGCCCGTTCGACGTTGATTTCGGCGCTTTACGAGTCGCTTGGCCGCAGCCCGTGCTCGTTCGACGACCACGCCGAAATCGTCGATGCGATCGGCTCGGGAGACGCGGCTCGCGCGTCGGAACTCATGGTGCGGCATTTGGAAACCGTCGAATTGAAAATGCTCGATCGGCCTGCGCGCGGCGCGGCTGACCTGCGGGAAATCTTCGGCGCGTAACTCGAGCGGGCATTCACGAAGTGGCGGGAAGGTCGAATTCGCCGAACTCGCCACGTATTTACTTAGGATTACTAATCAATAACTGAATACCCATCGGGGTGGCCGCAGCATCGCGCCGACTGCGACCGGTCGAACGAGGCGCTCGATAGCGCGCCGGCGTCAGCGCCGCGCGAGAACATGCTGGTTCCTCACAGGAGACGCTCATGCCTGACCTGACCGCACCCAGCGACGCCGGCGCCATCGCGCCGTCGTCTCCCCGAACCGATGCGCCACTGCCGGTCGGC
>JBQCDS010000573.1:0-10081 GCA_051961035.1 Trinickia sp.
GGCGATGGAAGCGTTTCGCGACTGGATCATCGCGCAGGCCGCCGCTTGATCGACCGGCCCGACCGATTCGCACCGATCACCGACGATTCATCGCTCGCTTTTCAATCCTTAAGGCAACGCTGCGCGAACCGAATCCGGCACGAGCGACTGGAGCCATTGCGACAAGGCCACGAAGGGCTCGTCCTTCGCGACGGCGTCGGGCGCGACCAGGAAGTAACCGGCATCGCTCGCGAGCGGCATGTCGAGCGCCACGGCCAGCCGATTCGATGCGAGCTCGTCGGCGATCAAGATTTCGGGCATGAGCGCCACGCCCATCCCCGCCACGGCCGCGCTCGATAGCATCGTGAACAGTTCGTAACGCGGGCCGCGCACGGCGCGCGCATCGTCGCCGAAACCGTGCGCGCGAAACCATTCGCGCCAAGCGTCGGGCCGAGTCGATAAATGCAACAGCGGCATATCGACCAGCCGTTCTCGCGTAAGCGGCGCGCAATCGGCCGTGAGGGCGGGGCTGCATACGGGCACCGCGTTGCCTTCTCGAAAGAGCAGCGTGCCTTGCGTGCCGGGCCAGACCGATTTTCCGAAGTAGACGGCGGCATCGAACGGCGAATCGCTGAATAAGAACGGCTCCGTGCGGATCGAGAGATTGATCGTGATATCGGGCCGCAGTGCGCGGAACTGCGGCAAGCGCGGAATCAGCCATTGACTCGCGAAGGTGGGCACGACGGCAAGCTCGAGCACGCGCCCGATGCCACGCTGCGCCATCAGTTCGAGCGTGTCGCGCTCGATGCGCTCGAGGCTCTTGCGGATCTGCGCGGCGTAGTGACGCCCGTGCGGGGTGAGCACGATGCGCTTCTTGATCCGCAGGAACAAGGCAACACCGAGCCGATTCTCGAGCGAAGCCACTTGCCGGCACACGGCGCTTTGCGTGAGCGAGAGCTCGTCGGCCGCGCGCGTGAAGCTTGCGTGCCGCGCCGCCGCTTCGAAGACCTGTAGAGCGGCGAGGTTGGGAATGCCTTTTCTCATCGGTGATTTGCCCGAAAACGCGGTGTATCGCGGCGCGACTTGGTGAGTTTTGCGAATGAAGTCGTGAGTTTAAATCAATTGTGGGGAGACAGCACGACGAGGACAATTTCACTCGTTCGGCGCAAGTCCGAGAGGCGTAGGGCCTGATGCGTACGCCGTCCGGCCGGAGTGTCGCCATGTGCATGAAATGGGGAAGGATGTGATGAACAGCAATCTCGACGCCTTGCTCGGCGCCGCTTGCGGAGCGGGTGCCGCCCAGCAGTTGGTGAAATTGATGAATGTACCCCCTTCGATGGAACGGTACGAGGCCGGCGTCGTGACACGCGCGGAGTTGGCGCAGGCGCTGAACATGGCGCTCTTCGCCGGGCTGCTCGAACGGGTGCCGACGGGGCGTGCCTATACCGACGACGTCGTGCGCGAAGGCACGCGCGTGCAGTTCGACCACGGCGCGCTGCGCACGGTGCGTTGGTCGCAGTGCGGCGCACTGCCTCCCGGAGAAGCCGCGTTCACGCGCATCTTGAAGCCGCTCGGCTATCGCTTGAACGGAACGTATCCGCTCGATCGGATCAAGATGACGGGGCGCTCGTACGCGCACCTGGACGCCCCCGAGCACATCGCTCAGTTTTTTCTCAGCGAATTGCACCCCGAGCGCTTTTCGGCGGCATTTCAAGAGGCCGTGACGAACGTCGTCGGCTCGTCGGTCGATCCGCTGACGCCGCAAGCCGTCGCGTGGCTAGCCGAGCTCGAGCGCGATGCGGCGTTGCCGCTCGCCGACGCAACCGCATTGCTGCCGATCCTCGTGCGCTGTTTCGATCGTCAACACGCGGTGCCGCGCCTCTCCGATTATCAGACGTTGCTGGCCGAGTCCGCCGAAATGGCGTGGATCTCGACGGAGGGCAATGCGTTCAATCACGCGACCGATCGGGTAGCCGATGTGTTCGCGGTGGCGGACGCGCAGCGTGCGTTGGGTCGGCCCATCAAGGAACGCGTGGAAGTGTCGAAGTCGGGGCGCGTCAAACAGACCGCATTCCAGGCCGATCCCGTCGTTCGTGTCTTTCGCGGGGGCGACGGCGGCGAGTTGCGCCGCGAAGTGCCCGGTTCGTTCTACGAGTTCATCACGCGAGACACCTACACCGACGAGGAGACGGGGCGCGTCGCGCTCGATTTGGGCTTCGATGCCGGCAACGCGACCGGCATTTTCAAAATGACCGCGGCGGCGTGAGCGCGCACGACGAAATCGCCGAACTCGCCAAGCGCGATGCTCACGGCGGCAGTGAGCCGAGAGGGAAAGCGATGAGGCCGGAGACTACGATGCTGACCGATACGCCCGATGAGGCCTATGCGTTTGCGGCGCCGCTGCGCGCGCCGAAAGGTTCGCCGATCCGCGAGCTGTTCAAGTACCTCGGCCGTCCCGGCATGATTTCGTTCGCGGGCGGCTATCCGTCGAAGGATTTGTTCGATCGAGAAGGCCTGGCGAAGGCGCTCGATGCGGCCTACCGGAGCGACCCCATCGCCTGCCTGCAATACGGCGACACGGCGGGTACGCCGCAGTTGCGGCACTCGCTCGTGCGGCTCATGAGCGCACGCGGGGTGGCGTGCGGCGCGGACGACATCGTCGTGACGACCGGCTCGCAACAAGGCTTCGATTTGCTGCTGCGCACGCTGATCACCCCGGGCGATACGGCACTGATCGAAGAGCCCGCTTATCCCGCCGCCATTGCGGCGTTGCGGCTCGCAGGCGCGAACATCGTCCCGGTTCGTACCGATCGTGACGGGATCGATGTCGATGCGCTCGTCGCGCAGCTCGACGCGTTGCCCGCAACGAATCGGCCGAAGCTGCTGTACACGGTGCCGACGTTCGCGAACCCGACCGGCGCGACGCTGACGCGCGAGCGGCGCGAGGCGCTGGTGCGGCTCGCGGCCGAACGGCACATTGTCCTGGTGGAAGACGATCCGTACGGCGAATTACGCTTTTCGGGCACGAGCGTGCCGCCGATGCTCGCATTGGCCGACGCCTGCCCCGGCGCGCGCGACTGGGTGGTCTACTTCGGCAGCTTATCGAAGATCGTTGCCCCGGGCTTGCGGATCGGTTGGGCGATTGCGCCCGCGCCGATCGCACGCCGGATGATCGTCGCCAAGCAAACGAGCGACTTATGCACGGCACCGTTGTCGCAGGAAACGGCACGCCATTATCTCGACAGCGGCAGCTTGGAGCCGCACTTGCGATCGATCGTCGCCGCCTATCGCGTGCGCTGCGAGGCCATGCTCAAGGCGCTGGCGCATTTCGCGCCGGACGACATCGAGTTTTCCGCGCCCGAAGGCGGTATGTTCGTGTGGGCCAGACTGAGCGGCGGACGCGATGCCGCCGAGGTGCTCAAGCGCGCCATCGAGCGCAATGTGATGTTCGTGCCCGGCTCTGCGTTCTTTGTGCGCGAGCCGGATGCGAGCAGCTTGCGGTTGTCGTTTGCCGCTCCGAGCGAGGCCGAAGCGTTCGAGGGCGTGCGCCGGCTCGCGTCGGCGCTCTCGCAGGCGTAGCCTTGAGGGAACAGGCCGCTGCCCGTCACTGCGCCATGCACCTTGCACCTTGCACATGTGGCACGAACGCGTTTCAATCGCTGGGCGAGGGCATTTCACCGCCTAACGACCGGATGAACGCCCTGGACGAATTTTGACGAAGTAACCCGACATTTAAGAGGACGTGATGGTAGTCAACGACATTCTCGCAGCGCTCAACGTCGACCTTTCGGCTTGGAAGGGCGATGCCCTGACGGCCCGCTCGCCGCGCGACGGCGCGACGCTCGCCACACTGGCCGTCGATTCGGCCGCCGATGCCGAGCGCAAAATCGAGGCCGCCCATGCCGCGTTTCTGAAATGGCGCACCGTACCGGCACCGCTGCGCGGCGAACTCGTGCGCATCTTCGGCAATGTGCTGCGCGAGCATAAGGACGCGCTCGGGCGGCTCGTGACGCTGGAGGCGGGCAAGATCCGCTCCGAGGGCCTCGGCGAAGTGCAGGAAATGATCGACATTTGCGATTTCGCGGTTGGCCTGTCGCGCCAGCTCTACGGTCTGACGATCGCATCCGAGCGTCCGGGGCACCGGATGATGGAAACGTGGCATCCGCTTGGCGTGTGCGGCGTGATTTCCGCATTCAACTTCCCCGTGGCCGTGTGGGCGTGGAACGCGGCGCTGGCCTTCGTCTGCGGCGATCCGATCGTCTGGAAGCCCTCGGAAAAGACGCCGCTCACGGCCATCGCTTGCCAAGCGCTCTTCACGCAAGCCCTGCGCGAATTCGAGCAGGCGCACCCCGGTGTGGCGCCTGAAGGGCTGCTGCAATTGATCATCGGCGGCCGTGACGTCGGTGAAGCGCTGACGCGTTCGCACAAAGTGCCGCTCGTTAGCGCGACGGGCAGCGTGCGCATGGGTATGGAAGTCGCGCAAGCGCTGAGCAAGCGGGTCGCGCGCAGCATTCTCGAACTGGGCGGCAACAATGGCATGATCGTCGCGCCGAGCGCCGACCTCGACCTCGTCGTACGCGCAGTGACGTTCGCGGCTGTCGGCACCGCGGGCCAGCGTTGCACGACGCTGCGCCGGCTCATCGTGCATCGCAGCGTCGCCGAAACCTTGCTGCCGCGCCTCGAACGAGCGTTTGCGTCAGTGAAGGTTGGCGATCCGCTCGAAGGCGAAACGCTCGTCGGCCCGCTGATCGACCGCGCCTCGTTCGATGCAATGCAAACCGCGCTCGCCGACGCGCGCAAGGACGGCGGCCAAGTCAAGGGCGGCGAGCGAGTGGACGTGGGGCATGACGGCGCTTATTACGTGCGTCCCGCCATCGTGCGGATGCCGAAGCAGACGGCCGTCGTCGAACGCGAAACATTCGCGCCCATTCTCTACGTGCTCGAATACGACGACTTCGAACAAGCGCTCGCTATACACAACGGCGTGCCGCAAGGGTTGTCATCGGCGATTTTCACGAACGATATGCGCGAAGCCGAGCAATTCATGTCGGCCGCCGGCAGCGATTGCGGTATCGTCAACGTGAACATCGGCACGAGCGGCGCCGAAATCGGCGGGGCGTTCGGCGGTGAAAAGGAAACGGGCGGCGGCCGCGAATCGGGCTCCGATGCGTGGAAGAGCTACATGCGCCGGGCGACGAATACGATTAACTACAGCCGCGAATTGCCGCTCGCGCAGGGCGTGAAGTTCGACGTGTGAGCGTGAGCCGACAAGCCCCGGTCATGCCGGGGCTTGTCGCTCATCGTCGATCGTTGGGCGTTTTTTGGGGGCGCTGAAAGCGCACGTCTTACGCGCGGCCCAACCGCTTGGAAAGATCGGCGACGAGAATCGCCAGACGCGCGGGCTTTTCGTAGCAGGCTACATCGAAACGGCGGATAACTTCGCTGATCTCCGATTCGCTCGCTTTGCCGGTCAGCAAATCGCCCGTCAGCAGAAAGATGGGCGCATCCGGTTGCGGCGAGCGGCGAACGGCTTCGATCGCCGCCGCCGCAGTGTAGCCGTCGAAGAGCCAATCCGTAACGACGGCATCGAACGCCTGCGTGCGCAAGGCATCGGCGAAGACAGTCGGGAGATCGTAAGCGGCGGCCGTGAAGCCGTTTTGCGTGAGGTAATCGCAGAGCGCTTCGCAGGCAGCTCGATCGCGATCGACAACGGCAATCGTCGGCCGTTGCGCTTCGCCTCTGCGCGGATGAATTTCGATCTTCAGCACTTCGTGCGCATGTTCGCCGGGCGCGCCGTCGCATCGCACGATGCGCCAACGCTCGCCTTCGCCGTATGCGACGAATTCGGCCCGTTCGTACGGGCCGAGCGGTTCGCCGATCCAAGCAATGCAAGGCCCTTCGAACGACCCCATGTTGAGCATCGCTTCGCGCGGCCGCGTGCTCAGTGCGTCGAGCCCATGTTCATGAGCGCCGAACAATTGCGTGGGCGGCTCGCCGAACGCTTCCGCCACTTTGCGGATTTGCGCGAGCGTCCATGGACTGCTGCCACGCAACTTGCGGTGCCCCTGCGAAAAGCTCAGATCGAGGATCCGGCACAGTTCGGTGGTTTGCTGCCGTTTGCCGATGCCATGACGAACCATCAGCGCGCGCACGCGATCGGCAACGGCGAGTGAGTCCGCTAAGGTGGCTTCTGTATTCATGCTGCGTCGAGGCGTTGCGGCGTCAGGGCGGTCACGGAATCAAAATGGCCGTGGCACAAAGCTGCGCCGCAGCGGTAAAAGTATGGAGGCGGGGCGTATTTTACCGGGCAACGCCGTGCGAGCCGCCTTCAAAAAATGTATCGACAGGTTACGTTCGTTACCGTCAGTCAATGCAGGCCCGAAAGACGGCAAATGGCTGACATTCAATGATGCTTTGCCTGGCTTTATCCTTGTGCCGTTAGCCCGGCGCGATGCTGGCCGGTGCAGCCCTCTTATCGGAGAAAACCCTATGACGATGCACTTTTTCGATGCTGAAGAGACGGCTCGCTTGACGCCGTTTCCAGCGCTCGTCGATGCGCTGGCGCAGGCATGCTTGGAAGCGGCGCGCGGCGAGATTGCCAGCCCGGCGCGGCTCGTGGTGCCGCTCAATCAGGGGGGAATCATGTTGTCGATGCCAGCTGCGGCCCGCGATCTCGCCATCCACAAGCTCGTGAACGTATGCCCCGCCAATGCGCGGCGGGCACTGCCGACGATTCACGGCCAGGTGAGCGTTTGCGATCCCGATACGGGCGAGGCGCTGCTGACGCTCGATGGTCCGACCGTTACGGGCCGGCGTACCGCGGCGGTCACGCTGCTCGCGATGCGCACGTTCTTGCGCGCGGCGCCGCGTGAAATCTTGCTCATCGGTACGGGCACGCAGGCGGTTCATCATGCCCAAGCGCTCGCAGCGGTTTATCCCGACGCCCGCGTGATCGTTCGCGGTAGCGAGCCTGCGCGGGCGCACGCGTTTTGTGCCAATCACGGCAAGGGGATAGCGATGCATGCGCATGACGGCGACGCGATTCCCGATACGGTCGATACCGTTATCACGCTCACCACGAGCCGAGCGCCTGTCTACGACGAACCGGCGCGCCCCAGCCGGCTCGTGATCGGGGTGGGCGCGTTCACGCCCGAGATGGCCGAGATCGGTCCGCGCACGCTGGCGGGCAGCGCGCTTTACGTCGACGATCCAGCGGGCGCGTTGCACGAGGCTGGCGATTTCATTCAGGCGGGTATCGATTGGGGATGCGTCAGGGCGCTGGCCGATGTGCTGCCCGCCGACGAGGGACTGGCAGCCGGCGTGCGCGCCAGTGCGATGCCGATCGTGTTCAAGAGCGTGGGCTGCGCAGCCTGGGACTTGGCCGCATGCCGCGTCGCGCACGCCCATGCGCAATGAGCGAAGCGGCTCGTCCATGACTTCGACGGATACCGATGCTTCCGGCCATTGCATCGTGCCTTTGACGCGCGACGCGTTACCCGTGGATACGGTCGAGCTCGCGCGGTTCATGATCGGCAAATGTCTCGTCCACGATTCGCCCGAAGGCCGCGTGAGCGGGCGCCTCGTCGAAACCGAGGCATATCCGATCGGCGATTCGACGAGTCACGCTTATCGCGGGCTCCGCCCGTACAACGGCGCGCTTTTTCGTGCGCCGGGCCATGCGTATGTACGGCTCGTGTACGGTGCCTCCTACATGATCAATATGTCGGCCGAGCCCGAAGGCGAAGGTGCCGCCGTCCTCCTTCGCGCGGTCGAACCGTTGGACGGCGTGCCGCTCATGCAAAGCCGGCGGCCCGGTGTCGGCCACGTCGATCTGGCGCGTGGGCCAGGGCGGCTGTGCGCGGCATTCTCGATCGGCCCGGAATGGGACGGCACCGACTTATGCGCAGGCCACGCACTTTGGATAGGACGCCTAAGCAACGATGCTTCGGCCCTCTCCCGTGTCGCGGCCACCAAGCGCATCGGGTTGTCGCGCGAAATGCACGCGCCGCTGCGTTTTTACGAGCCGGGGAGCGTTTTCGTCAGTGGTCCAAAGCGATTGCTCGAGCCTGTCGGCCCCCTCTTGCGCTAGGGCGCTTCGTTGCGTGCGCCCCAACAGTGCCTCGTGGGTCTGCTCTCCGAGGTCGATCGACAGCGCGACGGCATTCACATTGCCGATGCGCATGGGCGGGCCGAAGCGTTGCGTTGCAATGCGAGCGCGCACGAGCAGCCGCTCGACGGCGGTGGTGGTGACGGTGACGTAGCTCGTGAGGTTGCGCCGGTCGGCGAACGTGACGACGGCCCGCATCGCATCGAGCGCCAAGCCCCCGAAGCCGAATCCCGTTTGCGAGTTCGAGACGATCGCGAAACGGCTCAGCTCCCAGATTCGCGGCGAGGCCGGCGCCTCCTGTCCGTATAAAAGCTCAGGAAACGTGTCGCGCAACATGTACGGCCCTTCCGTCGGCAGCAGCCGCCAGCAGCCGCATACGCGCTCGGCTTCGTCCCGCACCAGCATGTAGTAGGGTGACTGCGCATCGTAGCTATCGATTTCCATCCCCGAAGATATGGCGACTTCCCACCCCATACGCTCGCCGAATATCCTGGCGCGCAGGCGATGCATTTGTGCCAGCGCGTCGAGTTCCATGCTGCATTGTTGATCGATCGTGATCGTTGCTTTCATCTGGCTCTCCCGGGTTGTCATTAACTTCTTACCTAACGGGCATAGACCATATGCACTTTGCGTGCTAGCGGTAACTGTCAAGCAAGATAGGTACAAAACCTCGGTGACACTTGGGATGATGCGGGTGTCGAGCACGTCCCTTGATCAGGTGAAAGCCATGTCCATAGCCGATATTCGTCACCCGCAAAGTGAAAACGCGAACCTGCCGCTCAGGACCGAAATAGACAGTGCCTTTATTCAGGGTTACCGCAGACAGGTAAGAGAAAGTCAGAAAACATTCTGGGCGCGCTTCGGCGTGACGCAGTCGCGCGGTAGCCGTTTTGAACTTGGCGCGAATATACCGAAGCCCGTGATGCTGCTTTTAAGGCTCTATTTCGACGCGCGAATTTCGGACGATGACATTCGCGCCGTTTCTCAGAAGCGACCGCCGGTATCGCGGCCGGCGGTGATCAATCAGGATCTATCAACCCCATTCGGGTCGCTTTGACCGCGGCGGCACTCCGTGAGCTGACGCCGAATTTACTGCGTATGTTGGTCATGTGAAAGTTCACGGTGGCTTCCGAGCATCCGAAGATCTTGGCGATCTCCCATGTCGATTTTCCTTGAGCCGTCCATTTCAAGCATTCGTATTCGCGCGGGGTCAACTTCGGTACGAGCCGTTCGGTGTATCCGTCAAGGAAGCGCCGGCTAGTATCGAAGGCAACATCGCGCAAAAGCGTGAGCATGGGCAAAGCGCGCTCGATGTGTGCGTCGAACGAGCGGGGCGCTTGCTCGCTGCGCACGAAGCACAGCATCCCGACTTCCTGCTTCGGCCCGTGAATCGGCAGCGAAATGCCGGTGCACAGCCCGTGCTCGCACGCCTCTTCATACATTTCCCGCTGGTTGAGTTCCGCGAAATGCGAGGACGTCCAAATCAGCGGGGATGTCTGCGTAAGACAGTGAGCGACGGTGGGATCGATGCGAAAAAGCGAGCGCTCGTCGTACGTTTGGCGCCAACTGGCGTCGTAAGTGCTGCGCAGGTAGGCGTCGCTGAAGCGCATGCCTGGCCGCGGTACCACCGCAAACAACGTGTGGTCGAAGCCATATTTCCTCCCCATCAACGCAAGCGCCTCGAACCACGATTTTTCGTCCGTTGCGCGCCATAACGGCGACATCGGTTCTAGGAATTGACGTGGCATATGTCCTCGCATGTCGAAAATATTACTTGCCCGGAACAAATTGAATTGCTCAATCTACCGAATCCTATTTCGGGGAACCCGTTTTTCTGCGGATCATATCAGACAGGGCAAATGCTATCTCTCGGTTTCGCGAAAATTGGCACATCATTGCGCTGATTTTGAATAGAGGCTCGGTCGAGGTGTCGGTGGGATCGATTTCAGCCTGCAAAAACCTACTTAAATACCTCGTTGAAAGTGTGGTTGGATA
>JBQCDS010000574.1:0-4906 GCA_051961035.1 Trinickia sp.
GAATATCTGCGGGGCCTCGGTTTGATGGAAACGGTTCGTCAGCGCACGGTCGCGCCCGGAGCCGGCTTTCATGCGCCGGTCGATATCGCCGTGCTGACGGAGAAGGGGCGCGCTGAATTCAATCGCCTGGCCCGCGAAGAACGAGCGCTGACTTGGGCGGATGCGAAAGCGGGCGAATATGCCCTGAACGAGGCGGCCATAGAACGCTCGTAGCCGTCGTCGGCCGGGTTGCGGTACGGCGCATGTCGTTTTTCATCGCCCACGCCGTCCACATCGTCAAAAAAAACCCGTATCACGAGGATACGGGTACCGGATATTTCTGCTGCCACGCTGTGCTCATGGCATTCACTCCGACTGGCCGAATGGCGAGTGGTTCCCTTCGTTTCGATCCGAATTGAGCAATGCCGCGATAGGCGCACTCTTCAACGTCGAGGAGGCGAGCGAGGGCGCCGGCCATTATCGTTCCAGCGCGTGTTGCTTTCGATATCCCCGCGCAGGTTTCCACGCGGCGCGGAGGCGCCCATGGAAGCGTTCGAGCGCTGCGCCTGCCAGTCGGCTGAAATATGGGCGGGAGGCCGTACAGGCGCGCGCGGCGGCTGCGCGTGCAGGGGCGCGACGTGCGATAACGCGATGAGCAGCGCGGACGCTGCGTGAATCGCTGCCTTCATGGAAATGTCCGGCACGGCGCGCCGGCTGCGTATCGGCATGCCGACACAATAGGCGTAGCGACGAAAGCGCGCTGTAAATATTAGTAAAGGGATGTTTCGGGCTGGCGAGCCCACGTGCTTGCGCGATGGGCCGATCCGGGGAGGGGCGGCGGCACGTGCTCAGTGCCGCCGTTGCGGGTAACGATGCTGCGCCTTAAGCCTCGCGTCGTCGCGGGCACAATACAGCAGCGGTTGGCAGGTCGCGCCTCAGCGCGGCAACAACCGCGTTTTTACGCCATCTTGACCGGCGCGCGCCATGATTCGGGGTTGGTCCAGAACGCGCCACGCAAGCGGTCCGGGCTGCGCGGCACGGGCGGTTTGGCGGCGGTCGCGCCGATGCGTCCACGCAGCGAGATCTGACGGCCGCACGTAGCCAACCGCGCGACGATCTCGACCAGGGTGCCGTCGGCTTGCCATTCGTCGAAACGGCGGCGGCACGTCGGCGGCGACGGGTAGCGCCCCGGCAGCTTCGACCAGCCTTCCCCGGTAGACAATACCCACAGCACCGCGTTCACGACGGCGCGCGCTTCGACACGCGGGCGCCCGCGCCGCTCGCTTCTCGCGGGCTCAGCGCAGAACAATGCTTCGACCAACGCCCACTCGTTATCTCTTAAATCGTCGAACACCATATGTCCTCACCTCAGCGAAACTAACTCCGGTACGCTGCCTCTTGCCGCGCGCCCTTGGAACACCCTCGTGGGATGTCGAGCGAGACGGCGGGCGCCGTGAACGATGTCGACCCATCTAGCGGCGCCCAGGCTGGGCGCGTCCGTGAAATGCATGAAGCGTGCCATGTCGCTGGCGAATGCCTGGAAATCCCGTCGCAACGGCCTCGCAGGGGCATCAGCTAGGGGCGTATAAGACGCCAAAATGCCCGTGTCGAAAATAAGGGCAATCACCAATCTAGTGCAGCGCCGCGCATCGCACGTGCGATTGCGCATGTTTATTGCAGCGCCATAAAAGCAAGTGAAAGGCTCGCGTTTCGGTGTTGTACATTCGGTTATGGCAGGCGCATGCGAGCGGTGCGGATCGGTTTTGCGATCGCAGCAATACGCCCTGATCGATTGATTCGTCCGAGCGGCGAGACAATGTTCAATATTTGGGTTGCAGTGCGTTTTACGCCACGGCGGGGACCTTCGATTCGTTGTTTACGCTCCCGGGCTTTTTGCGTAAGATGGCGTCAAGTCACGCGGCGTCTTCTTCGGAAAACCGCTGCTTCGTCCGGCTGGGTTTGGCCCGAGCGCTGCTCGATTCGCCGCCCCCCGGTCCGTGCTCCCATCAATATGACCGATCAAAATCGGGCGAGCGCGTCTTCAGTTCCATATCGTCTGTTTGATCCGGTTCGTTGACCACAGGGTCTGGCCTAGCTGCATGAATACCCAAGAGGCGAAGATCGTCCTCGAGACTGCTTTGATTTGCGCGCAAGAGCCGCTCAAGGTTGGCGATCTGCGCAAGCTTTTCGCCGATACCGTATCGGCGGACACAGTCCGTGCGTTACTTGAGGATCTACGAAGCGAATGGTCCGGGCGAGGCGTCGAGCTCGTCGGGCTCGCAACCGGCTGGCGTTTTCAAAGCAAGCCTGCCATGCGCGGTTATCTCGATCGCTTGCATCCGGAAAAGCCACCGAAATATTCGCGCGCCGTTCTCGAGACGCTCGCGATCATCGCGTACCGGCAACCCGTCACGCGCGGCGACATCGAAGAAATCCGCGGGGTCACGGTCAACACGCAGGTGATCAAGCAGCTCGAGGATCGCAGTTGGGTAGAAGTGATCGGGCATCGCGACGTACCGGGTCGCCCCGCGCTTTACGCGACCACCAAGCAATTTCTCGACGATCTCGGGCTGAAGGCGCTCGATGAATTGCCGCCGCTCGAAGATCCAACGACGCAGAACGCCGCCGCACTGCTCGGGCAACATGCGATCGAATTTCCGCAGGACGCCGTGCTGGTCGAAGCTGCCGCGCAGGAAGGCGCTAGCGAGCACAATAGTGCGGAGCGGGCCGCTGGCGAGCCGGCGCAGGGCGTTGAGCCGGCGTCGGGCGTTGAGCCGCCGCCGGACGTCGAACCGTCGGCCGGCTTGCGAGTGCAGGGCGCGCACGAAGGCGCAGGCACGAGTGAGTCATCGGCCGAAGAGCCAAATGTTGTTTCCGCGGCCGGCGGCACGATCGATGCCAAGGGCACGGGTAGTGACGATGGTCGCGGCTTGCATGATGACGCATCGAACGAGCGCGACATCGAACCCGAACCGCAGTCGCACCCGCCGGGCGACGCCATGCGCTCTGCCGGCGGACAGCCGATGCGCCTACCCGGCGAGCCCACGGCGGACCGTGAAGAGGCGGCCGACAACGCGGATGCCTATAGCGAGAACGAACCGGCATCGCGAAGAGCCTGATTCTGAGCCAGACGTAACCGAACGCACGCAGCGCCTGCAATGGGTGCGCGAATTTGACCATTTGAGGTTGTTTTGACGAATACCCACGACACCGATTTGTCCGCATCCGGGCATGCCGCGGACGCCGCGGGCCGCGACGACGCGCAGGGCGCGCCTGCGGGCGAGTCCGAGCATGGTGCCCACATCGCGGAAGCGGGCGATAAAGAACGTCCGCGCCGCGGCTTGCGGCGAGGCCCGCGCAGCTTGATCGCGCGGCGGCGCGCCGCCGCGGCGAAGACCAAAGGCGAAGCCGGCGCGCAAGCGCAGGATCAGGACGCGCCGGAGGGCGAGCGCGGCGCCGAGGAATCGGCCGCGCCGGCCGCAGCGGAAAGCGGCTCTCCGGCGGAGCCGCGCGCGCCGCGCAAAGGCGCGCAACGGGGGCCGCGCAAGCCAGGCGCGAATCGCCGCGACGACTCGGCCGCCGGTGGCCATGACAAGGAAAAGGGCAAGCCCGGGAAGCGTGGCGAACCACCGACGGCGGGCGGGCAGGATGATCTATTTGCCTACGTCACGTCGCCGGCGTTCGATGCCGACAACGGCACGACGGGGGGCGTGCGCGCACCGATGCTGCGACGCGGCCGTGAGGCGCCGCAAAAGCGCGTGCTGGCGCCGGACGACGACGCACCGAAGCTGCATAAGGTGTTGGCCGAGGCGGGCATGGGCTCGCGTCGCGAGATGGAAGAGCTCATCGTGGCGGGCCGGGTTTCGGTCAACGGCGAGCCCGCGCATATCGGTCAGCGCATCATGCCGACCGACCAAGTTCGGATCAACGGCAAGCCCGTCAAGCGCCGAGTGCAAACGAAGCCGCCGCGCGTGTTGCTCTACCACAAGCCGACCGGCGAGATCGTGAGCCATGCGGATCCCGAAGGGCGGCCGTCCGTGTTCGACAAGCTGCCGCCGATGAAAACGGCGAAGTGGCTGGCCGTGGGCCGGCTCGACTTCAATACCGAAGGCCTGTTGATGCTGACGACCTCCGGCGATTTGGCCAACCGGTTCATGCATCCGCGCTACAGCGTCGAGCGCGAGTACGCGGTTCGTGTCGTCGGCGAACTGGCGGAAGGCGCGCGGCAAAAGCTGCTGCACGGCGTCGAACTGGAGGACGGGCCCGCGAATTTCCTGCGCATCCGCGATGGCGGCGGCGAAGGCACGAATCACTGGTATCACGTTGCGCTCGCCGAAGGCCGCAATCGCGAAGTGCGCCGGATGTTCGAGGCAGCGGGCCTCATGGTCAGCCGCCTGATCCGCACGCGTCACGGTCCGATCGCGCTGCCGCGCGGCCTCAAGCGCGGTCGCTGGGAAGAGCTCGAAGACAATCAGGTGCGCAGTCTGATGGCGTCGGTCGGCCTGAAGCTGCCGACGGCCGAGAAGGGCGGCCGCAGTTCCGCGCCGCGCGTGCAGCCCGATCCGATGCAGACATCGATGGGCTTCATTACGCGCGAGCCGGTGCTGAGCTCGCATTCGCGCATGACCCAGCAGACGCCTGGACGAGGCGGACGACGCGGCCAGGCGGGCGGTATGCCCGGCGCTTTCGGGCTCGGCGGCATGGGCGGCCTCGGTGGCAATACCGGTGCGGGCAACGCGGGCGGCATGGGCCGTCGCGGCGGCCGCGAGCCGAACGGCAACCGTATCGGCAACGAACCGAACGGCAATCGCGCGACCGGCGGCCGGCCGGCTCCGCGCGGTGCTCGCCCGCAAGGCGGACCGCAGGGCGCGGGCGGCGCGGGCAAGCGCGCCGCCGGCGGCAACCCGCAGCGCGGCGGCAATCGCCA
>JBQCDS010000575.1:0-6051 GCA_051961035.1 Trinickia sp.
TGAGCAGAGATAACAGAACTAGAACTAAAGTGTTTTCAGCGCTTCCATCAGCGCTAGATCGTCGAGCTTCGGATCGTGTGTTAGCGCAATCACCGCACAGCGCTCGTCGAGCTTCATCTCCATCACGGCGTCATCGGGCATTGTGCGAACGATCGTCGTGCCCGGCACGCTCCACTCATCCGTATATTCCTCGCGCGGATCGCACACCGTGACCTGATAATCCAGCCCTACTGCGATGCTGCACAGATAACGCGACAATTGTCCCGCGCCGATCACCAGCATCCGATACCGGGGCCCGTGGATGGTCAGCAGCGTCGTCCCGTCGAAGAGGACGCCGTCCGTCGCCTGCGCGGTTGCGAGGCGCGTAGCTCCCGTCGCCATGTCGAGCGTGCGCGCGACGAGCCTGCCAGCCTCCACCGCTGCACACAGCTCGGCGATACCGCTCGCGAGCGTCAACGGCTCGAGCACGAGTTCAATAGTGCCGCCGCACGGCAGGCCGAAGCGATGCGCCTCTTGCGCGCTGACGCCATACTTCAATGCCTGCGGTCTTTCCTGTTCGATGCCTCGCTGCCGCACGCGATCGATCAAATCGTCTTCGATGCATCCGCCCGACACGGACCCAACCACACGCCCATCGGCGCGCACGGCGAGCATCGCGCCTACGGGCCGCGGCGACGATCCCCATGTCTTCACCACCGTCACCAGCAACACGCGATGCCCGTCTGCCAACCATCGCGCGCAGCTTTTCATGACTTCAAGATCCACGCTGTCCATTGACTCGCCTCCTGCCATTCACCGCAACGGCGCAATACCTTCCGCAACGCCGGCCGGCATGCAGATGTGCTTCAACTCGGTGAAGTCCGCCAGTGCATCGTAGCCGTGCAGGCGTCCGAGTCCGCTTTGCCGATACCCACCCGTTTCGGCTTCGGCGAAGAGCTTGTTGTGGTCATTGACCCACACCGTGCCGTTGCGCAGCGCGCGCGCGACGCGCAACGCGCGCGCGCCGTCGTGCGTCCATACGCTTGCCGAGAGACCGAAGACCGTGTCGTTGGCTTTTTCGATCGCTTCCATTTCGTTCTCAAACACTTCCAGCGTGACGAACGGGCCAAAGATCTCGTCCTGACAGAAGAATGCCTTCGGATCGCCGTGTTCGACGAGAGTCGGCGACAGAAAAGCGTGTCCCGAGGATGTGCCTCGCAGCAGCACGCGCGCGGCGATGTCGCACGCGCGCTCGATCGTCCCTTGCACCGCATCGCGCGTCGAGCCGTCGATGAGCGCGCCGATATCCGTCGCTGGATCGATGCCCGGCCCAACCCTCAGCGACGCAAGCGCCGACGTAAGATGCTCGCGCATTTGCGCAGCGCGCGATGCATGAACCAGCACCCGGCGCGCCGCCGTGCATTGCTGTCCGGAGATGATCGTCGCGGCGCGAGCGAGGCGTGGCGCGATCGCGCCGATATCGGCATCCTCGAACACCACACAGCACGACTTTCCGCCGAGTTCGAGCGACAGCTTCTTCATGCTGTCGGCGGCCGCGGCCATGATCTTTTTGCCGGTCGCGGTCGATCCCGTGAAGCTAACCATATCAACGTCGTGAGAATCCACGAGCCGTTGGCTGGCTGCGTGTCCCTGCTCGTTGACCAGGTTCACCGCACCCTTGGGCAATGCGGTGCCTTCGAAGCAGCGCAGCATCGCGGCGGTGAGCAGCGACGTCTGTGCGGCAGGCTTGACGATCGCCGTGCAGCCCGCCGCCAGAGCGGGAGCGAGAGAGCGCACGAGCAAGACGGCCGGCGCATTCCACGGCACGATGATCGCGGCCACGCCGGCCGCTTCGCGCAGCATCGTCGATATGATGCCTGGTTCCGGTTCGAGGACGTGGCCCGCGATATGCCGCGCGAGCCCTGCGTAATAGCGCACTTCCGATATGGCGCCCGCTATCTCGCCGCGCGATTGTGCGATCGCCTTGCCGTTCTCGCGCGTGAGCAGTGTTGCGAGCGTGTCGCGTTCGGCTTCGAGCGCCGACGCCCAGCCGAGCAGCACGTCCTGACGCAAACGCGCATCCTGCGCCCATGTCGTGCGATCGAATACGTGGCGCGCGGCGGCGATAGCCGCATCGGCTTCGCCCGATCCGCCGTCGGCGAACCGGCCGATGGCCTCTCCCGTCGCGGGATCGATGCTGTCGGCGTTGGGTGTGCCGAGCCAATCCCCGGCAATCCAGTGTCGTGCGTTCATGCTGAACCTTCCTTGATGGTGTGTGAGGGCGCATCGCCCGGCGTGTTCGACGCGCGGTGCAATTCATCGCCGATGATCTCGATCAGTGCTTCCGCCGCCGCGCTCAACGGGCGGCGGGAATGGCTCACGCAGACAATGTGCCGCACGATACGAGGCGCGAGAATCGGGCACGCTCGAAGTGTGCCTCGCCGCGCCGCGCGTTCGACGACGATGCGCGGCAGGATCGTCGCGAATCGCGTGTGCTCGACGAGCTTGAGGATGGTCGAGAGCACGTCGATCTCGAAGCGCGGCGCGAGCAGGACGTCTTCGTGCTGCGCGGCGCTGTCGAGCACGCCGCGCAAGCCGTGGCGCTTCGTCGGCAGCACCAGTTCGAGTTCGGGCAGTTGTGCGAGCTCTATCGCGTGCGGTAGATCCGGCCCATGGGCCGCGCTGGTGGCAAGCACCATCTCTTCGTCTAGCAGCGGGCGCGACTCGAGCGAAAGTCGCGCTCGCGGCTTGTTGATGATGGCGGCATCGAGCTGGCCGCCGGCCACCCAGTCGATGAAGGTCGCGCTGTAGCCATCGGCGATGGTGACTTCGACATCGGGATAACGCAGGTGAAAGCGCGACAGCGAATCGGCGAGCACGCTTTCCGTCACTGACGCGATCAACCCGATGCTCACATGCCCCGTCATCACTTCCTCGCGCTGCACGAGTTGCTGCCGCGCGTGCGCAAGGTCGCGCACGATCGGCAAAAACAGGCGGTACATCAGCCGTCCCGCCGCGGTCGGCGCCATGCCGTGTGCTCCGCGCTCGAAGAGCTGCTGATGGAGTTCGTCTTCGAGCTTCGCGATCTGCATGCTGAGCGCGGGCTGAACGATGTTCAGCCGCTTTGCGGCGCGAGTGACCGAGCCGTCCTCGAACAGCGCGATGAAGTATTGGATTTGCTTGAGGTCCATGGGTTGTCGCATCAGACGCACTGATAGGCCGAATCCGCATTATCAACGCATTCCGTGTGCAAATGGGGCGCGGTTTCGTCGCGCTCGCCGGTGCGGGGCTGCTTGCGCCATACATTGATACGAAACGGCACCCATGGTGTCATCGGGAGCAACACGGATATAACGAACAATGATTCGATACATCAATAAACAATATTAGATCTTATGGACCGGGCCCGCTACGCTTCATTCCATTCGCTCACTACGTAGCGCGCCGGATGGAGACGCCTCATGAACACACGTGATGCCGCAACGAACGGCACTCCCTTTTTCAGTCCGGCCCCGGATCGGGCCGATACCGGTTCGCTGTCGCTGCGCGACTGGCTCGCGCATCTTGCGAGGACTGGCCGCCTGGCGACGATCGACAAGCCCGTCGCGCTGGAACATGAGCTGGCGGCGATCGCAAAGCGACTCGACGGCATGCAGGCCGCTTTCTTCACACAAGCGGGCGGCCATGCGATCCCCGTCGTTAGCGGTTTCATGTCGAAGCGCGCGTGGATTGCCGAAGCCATGGGCGTCGACGAATCCGCGTTGCTCGCGCATTTCTCCGCTGCGGCCGCCGCGCCGCTGGCATCGAAAGTTCTCGAGCGTGAAGTAGCGCCGTGCCAGCAAGTGGTGCATGCGAACGACATCGACCTTCATTCCCTGTTGCCGATTCCCACACACAGCGAGCACGACAACGGCCCGTACATCACAGCTGGCCTCGTCATCGCGCGCAATCCGCGCACCGGCGTGCAGAACGTCTCCATCAACCGTATCCAGGTTCACGGCCCGAATCGCATGGCGATCCTTCTTCTGCCGCGCCATCTGTACGCCTTCCAGCGGGCCGCCGAAGCCGCAGGCGACGCGCTCGACGTGGCGATCGCGATCGGAGTCGATCCGCTCACGATGCTCGCGTCGCAAGCGATCACGCCAATCGATCATGACGAGCTGGAAATTGCGGGCGCACTGCATGGTGGGCCGCTACCCGTCGTGCAATGCGTGACGAATGGTGTACACGTGCCGGCGTTCGCGGAGATCGTCATCGAAGGGCGCATCCTGCCGAACGTGCGCGAGCCGGAAGGGCCGTTCGGCGAGTTTCCGAAGTACTACAGCGCGAAGGAAGCGCGTGAAGTGATCGAGGTAACCGCCGTGACGCATCGGCGCGATCCGATCTTTCATACGATCGTGCCCGCGGAAATGGAGCATCTGCTGCTGGGCGCGATTCCGCGGGAAGCGACGCTGCTCGCGCATCTTCAGCGCAGCCATCCCGCCGTGAAGGACGTGCATCTGTCTGTCGGTGGCGTGTGCCGCTATCACCTGTGGGTGCAGTTCGACAAGAAACGCGAAGGCGAAGCGAAGAACGTCATGCTCTGCGCATTCGGCGCGCATTACGACATCAAGCAGGTCGTCGTCGTCGATACGGATGTCAACGTGCACGATCCCGCCGAAATCGAATGGGCCATCGCGACGCGCTTCCAGGCGGACCGCGATCTCGTCGTGATCGAAGGGGCGCAGGGTTCACCGCTCGATCCGTCGACCACCGTCGGACAGCCGGGCGACGCGCCCGCGCATTTGCAAGGCCAGAGCGCGAAGATGGGTTTAGACGCGACGCGTCCGGTCGTTTATCCGGCGCATGTTTTCACGCGCGTGCGGATTCCGGGCGAGGCCTCGGTCGATCTGGAGGCGCTCGTCGCCGCCGACAACGGCGCGTTCGACGCCTTCCTCGCGCGCAACCATGGCTGACAGAAAAAAGCGCATCGTCGTCGGCATGTCGGGCGCGAGCGGCGCGGTGATCGGTGCGCGTCTGCTCTGCGCGTTGCGCCGCCTCGGCACGCACGAGACCCATTTGATCGTGTCAGCTTCGGGCGCGGTGACGGCGGCGCAGGAACTCGGCCTGGCGCGCGGCGATATCGACGCGCTCGCGGACGTCGTGCACAACGTGCGCGATATTGGCGCGGCGGTGGCGAGCGGATCGTTTTTGACCGAAGGCATGGTGATCGCCCCCTGCTCGATGAAAACGCTCGCGGGCGTCGCGAACGGATTCGCGGACAACCTGCTGACGCGTGCCGCTGATGTGATGCTCAAGGAGCGCCGCCGCCTCGTGCTGGTCGCGCGAGAAACGCCGCTCAATCTCGCGCATCTGCGCAACATGACGCTAGCCACGGAAATGGGCGCGATCGTGATGCCGCCTGTGCCCGCGTTCTACGCGCATCCGCAGACTATCGACGACGTGGTCGACCACACTGTCGGGCGCATTCTCGATCTGTTCGGCATCGAGCACGACGAGATTGCACGACGCTGGAGCGGTCTCGCCGATGAATTCGGCGGCCGCGCCGCACGTGAGGAGTAACGTCATGAATCAGCGCGAAACCGCATTTGCCGACATGGACGCGCGCGTCGCCGGCAAAGAGATGCGCGAGACGACTGCACCGCAGCGTCACGTCGGACGCTCGATGGAGCGCCTCGAAGACCCGGCGATCCTGACGGGGCGTGGCCGCTATGGCGACGACATCGCTGTCAAGCCGGGCACGCTGCACGCGGCTATTCTGCGTTCGCCGCACGCGCACGCGGACATCCTGTCGATCGATACGCAAGCCGCGTCGAAACTCGCCGGCGTGCGCGCGGTGCTCACACGCGACGATTTGCGCCCGTGGTCGCGACCGTTCGTCGTCGGCGTGAAATCGCCGATGGAACAGTGGGCGCTCGCCATGGACCGCGTGCGCTATGTGGGCGAGCCGGTCGCGGTCGCCATCGCGGATTCGCGTGCCCTCGCGGAAGACGCGCTCGATCTCATCAAGGTCGAATACGCGACGCTCGATCCGGTCACGTCGATCGAGCAGTCGGTGCGGGACGACGCGCC
>JBQCDS010000576.1:0-4235 GCA_051961035.1 Trinickia sp.
CCGGCCACCACGACGCCGCGCGAATCAACGACCTTGTAATAGACGAGGTCGTAGCGCGACAGCGTCGACAAGGCTGCCACCGGGAGGTTGAGCGCCAGCACGCCCCCTTGCACGTAAAGATCTTCGGCGACTTGAATGGTCGCGCCGGCCAGAAGCTGATCGTAAGCGCGCTCCGACGCCACGCCCGCGTAATACCGTGCGATCACCGCGAGCGCGGTGGCTCCCGACGCCACGATCAGCGCGATGAATAGCAGCGTGCGGCCGAACAGTGTCTTCGGAAACCATCCGCGCCTATTAGAGCGTCGCAATCTGATACCCCATGCCGCGTGCCGTGCGAATCTCGACAGAGCTGCCATGTAGCTTCTTGCGTACGCGCGTGACGTATTGTTCGACGGCATTCGTCGTCGGCTCGTTGCCCAAACTGAACAGTTGGTTTAGGAGATCTTCCTTCGAAAAGATGCGTTGCGGGCGGCTCGCGAGAATTTCGAGCAGCGCGAATTCCTGGCGCGATAGGGACAGCGGCTTGCCGTCGAGTTCGGCGAGGCGGCTGCTGCGGTCGATCGAAAGACCGCCGACAAGAACGAGGTTGCTTGCATGGCCGGTATTGCGGCGCAGGAGCGTTTGTACGCGCGCTTCGAGTTCGCGGTAGTCGAACGGTTTGACGAGGTAATCGTCGGCGCCCAGCCCCAGGCCGCTTACGCGATCGTCAATCGCGGAGCGTGCCGTGAGTAGCAGTACCGGCATGATGCTGCCCGTGGCGCGTAGATTGCGCAAGATGGTGAAGCCGTCCATCGAGGGCAGCATAACGTCGAGCACGGCGAGATCGAAACGCTCCACGCGCAACAGGGTGTTCGCCGTCGCTCCGTCCGTTTCGAGATCCACGGCATGCCCTAGCCGGGTCAAGCGCGCTTGGATCGCCGCGCCGATTTCCGCGTCGTCCTCTACGACCAAAATACGCATGATGCTTTTCCTGCTGATCTGATCCGCTGTTGAACCGCTTGACTACGGGTTTCCCCGGAGAGTCGATGTCAGCATTTTCTCAGACTCGCCCGATAACCTTGGCGAAAGGATGAACGAGTAATGGCCGCATGAATAGCGGGGAGACGAAATGAAGCAGCACGGGAAGGGCAGCGGGCGCCAAGCAGTACCGACGCATGTGCGTCGGCGCCGCGCGTTCATCGCGGCCGGTCTCGGCACGTTGCTGGCGCCTGCCCTGGTGTTGTCGAAATCCCGCTCCGTGCGAATCTCGAAGGGTTACGGTCTGCTGTATTTGCCATTGCTCGTGATGGAGAAACGGCGGTTGTTCGAGCGCCACGCCGCGCAACTTGGGTTGCGCGATATCAGCGTCGATTGGGTGCTCCTCGACGGCGGTAATTCGATCGACGATGCGATGATGGCCGGATCGCTCGACTTCGCGGCGGCGGGCGCGCCCGGCTTCATCGAACTATGGGCCCGTTCGCGCGGCATTCCGAACGTCGAGGTGATCGGCATCAGCGGCCTGTCGAGCACGTCGCTTTCACTCAATGCGAACCAGCCACGGATCAAGTCGGTCGCCGATTTCACGTCGTCGGACCGGATCGCCGTGCCCGGCATTCGCACTTCGCTGTCGGCCGTCGTGTTGCAGATGGTGGCGAGCAAGCTACTGGGGCCACAGCATTTTGCGCAACTGGACTCGATCACGGTCAACTTGCCGCATCCGCAGGCGATGCAAGCGCTCATTCGCCGCGAGAACGGCATTACCGCGCATTTCGGGTCGCCCCCGTTCTCGGCGCTCGAGTTGCGTCAGCCGGGCATTCATCGCATTGTCGATTCGGTCGACGTGCTCGGCCCGTTGACGCTCGATGTCGTATTCGCGCCAAAGCGGATCGTCGATGCCGAGCCCGCGCTCGCTCGCGCTTTCCTCGGTGCGCTCGACGAGGCCAACCGCTTGATCGCGCGCGATACTCGGGCCGCGGCATCGATCTACGTGGCTGCATCCCACCTCGGCGCATCGCTCGACGGCGTAATGCGGATGCTCGCCGCGCCGCAAACGCGTTTCTCGATCGTGCCTGACCAACTGATGGATTTCGTCGATTTCCTATACCGGGTCGGCACGATCAAAGCGAAGCCGCGCACATGGAACGAGATGTTCGTGGCCGATCTGGGCGATTTCCACGCGTCCTAGCCGCCTGATGCTTGCTTGAAGCGAAGCCCGACCGCGCATGCATCCCGAATGCGCACGTCGCCCCCAAAACAACCGGAAACAGTAAGGAGTACTAAGTGAATGCAATTGCGGCCCCCGAGCACCCGTCCGCGCAAGAGCGCGCGGTCATGTCGAAGATGGCGCGGCGCCTGCTGCCGATCCTCGTCGTCATGTTCCTCATCGCCTTCATCGACCGGCAGAACGTCGGGTTCGCGAAGCTGCAGATGGTGCACAGCCTTCATTTGACCGAGGCCGCATACGGTCTCGCGTCCTCCCTCTTCTTCATCGGCTATCTGCTGTTCGAAGTGCCGAGCACGCTCGCATTGCATCGGTTCGGCGCCCGTGTGTGGCTCGCGCGAATCATGCTCACTTGGGGGGCCATCACCGTGCTGATGGGGTTCACAACCTCGATGCAAGTATTTTGCGGGCTGCGCTTCGCGCTGGGTGTCGCAGAGGCGGGCTTCTATCCGGGCGTCATCTATTACCTAACGCTTTGGTTTCCGCAAAGCTATCGCGCCCGCGTGTTGGGTATCTTCACGTTGGGCAGCGCATTGGCGAACATGCTGGGCTCGCTTGTAGGCGGCTTGTTGCTGAGCCTGAATGGCGTATGGGGACTCGCGGGCTGGCAGTGGGTGTTCATCGCCACGGGTATCCCCGCCGTGTTGATTGCGGTGTTGGTGTTCAAAGTACTGCCGGCCTCGTACCGCGAAGCGCGCTTTTTGAACGATTCGGAAAAGCAGATCGTCGCGCAAGCGCTCGAGCGCGAGAAGCCCGAGCATGCCGAGCACACGCAACCGTGGAAGGCGCTGCTTGATCCGCGCGTGATGCTCTTT
Source organism: Trinickia sp. (assembly GCA_051961035.1). GTDB lineage: Bacteria > Pseudomonadota > Gammaproteobacteria > Burkholderiales > Burkholderiaceae > Trinickia. Next base: position 3,016 of record JBQCDS010000576.1, read on the forward strand.
GCCGCCACCTACATGATGATGTCGACCTCGCTTTACGGCGTCACCTATTGGCTGCCCACGCTCATCAAAACCTTCGGCGTATCGAGCCGCATGAACGGCGTTCTGAGCATGCTGCCTTGGGCGCTGTCAGTGCTGCTGTTGGTGTATTTGCCGTCGAAGCTACGCCGTGCGAAGAGCCTGTTGCGCGCGATCGCGATCGTTGCGGCCTGCGGCGTACTCGGCTTTCTGCTGAGTCTCCTATTGCCGTCTGTCCCGCTGCGTTTCGTTGCCCTCGTGCTCGGCGGGGCGTGCATTCCCTTGCTGTATCCATGCTTCTGGTCGATGCCTCCACGCTACTTTACGGGCGCGCGGGCCGCGGCGAGTGTGGCGGCGATCAATTCGATCGGCAACCTCGGTGGCTTCTTTGGCCAAAACCTGATGCCATTGGCCGGCAAGCTCACCGGCACGGCATTCGGGCCGATGATCGTGCCGATCGTTTGCCTCACGGTGCTCGGATTGGGCGCGAGCATAGCGTGGATGCGGTCGGAACGCGCGATCGAGGCGGTGCCGGCGTGATATCTAATGCGACCTAGTTTGCAAGAAAAAATATATTGGACGTCTTACTAAGAATCTTTCACTATCCGGTCGTTTAACGATGCACGCCGTGCGTCCGTGGGCGTCCAAGCGCCCGCGGACCACCGGTAGGCAGCCAGGGCAGCCCATAGAACCGTTGAGCGCGCCGGCCCTGACGCACTTCCAATATCGACGACCGCAATACCAGAGGACGCAGATGCCCCACTACCGCTCACGCACTTCGACGCATGGCCGCAACATGGCCGGTGCCCGCGCCTTGTGGCGCGCTACCGGAATGAAGGATGACGATTTCGGCAAGCCGATCATCGCCGTCGTGAATTCGTTCACGCAATTCGTGCCGGGCCACGTGCACTTGCGAGACTTGGGTGCGCTCGTCGCGAAGGAAATCGAAGCGGCAGGTGGGGTAGCGAAGGAATTCAACACCATCGCAGTGGACGACGGCATCGCCATGGGCCACGGCGGCATGCTCTATTCGCTGCCTTCGCGCGAACTGATCGCGGATTCCGTGGAGTACATGGTCAACGCGCACTGCGCCGATGCGATGGTCTGCATCTCCAATTGCGACAAAATCACCCCCGGCATGCTGATGGCCGCCATGCGCTTGAACATTCCGGTCGTGTTCGTTTCCGGCGGCCCGATGGAAGCGG
>JBQCDS010000577.1:0-8655 GCA_051961035.1 Trinickia sp.
GGTCGAACAGTTCCGTGAGATGAGTGGTGTTGAAAACTCGGATGTCTTGCGCTTTGACGTCTTCAAGACCGTCTACGATCGCGCGCTGCAGTTTGCGAATATCCATGGTTACGGGTGGTACAGGTGATGTTGAAGAATATAGTCCCAGACGGCCTCGGGAATCGGTTCGGGCGAGGGCACGGCGGCCCCGGCCGAGCCGAGCGACGAGGCACGGGCCGCGCCGCCCTGCGCGAGCCTCGCTTTCACATGAGCGCGGATGTCGGTGGCCGACACATCGAGCGCTAGCGTGTCGTCGATCAGCAGATGCCCGGCGCGTGTGCGGCGCAGCGTGGCCGCATCGGCTCTGCGCGGCCCGAGTTCGGCCGCCAACGCGGGCGACAAGCTCGACAAGTCGAACCCCGGCCGCGCCGCCGCACACACATGGGCGAATTCGAATAGCCGCCGCCAGTCGCGCCAGGTATCGAGCCGCAAAAGCTGGTCCGCTCCGATCAGCAGCGCCAGCGACGCGTTGGCGCCTTCGCGCGCACGCCAGCGCGCCAGGGTTTCGACCGTGTAAGTGGGGCCGACATGTTCGATTTCGTCCGTTGCCACGGTGACGGCAACGCCGGGCAGCGCAAACGAGGCGGCCGCAGCGCGCGTCATTGCCAAGCGATGCCGAGCCGCCGACACGCCCGGTTTCTGGTACGGCTGGCCGGCCGGCAGCAGCACGAGCTCCGTGAGCGCCAGCTGTTCGGCAAAACGGCGCGCGAGCGCGAGATGGCCATCGTGAATCGGATCGAACGTACCGCCGAGCAGGCCGACGCGGCGCGGCAGCATCGGCGCGGCTTCGGGCCCGGCGGGGCGAGACGTGGCGGGGGCGGTCGAGATCAGATGCGGTTCCTCGTCGAGCGGCGGCGTGTGGCGGCCCGGCTCAAATCCAATCGCGGGGTTTCAGGAAATCGCTATAAAGCCGTGCTTCGGGCGAGCCGGGTTCCGGCTCCCAGTTATAGCGCCAGTTTGCGACAGGCGGCATCGACAACAAAATCGACTCCGTGCGCCCGCCGCTTTGCAGCCCGAACAGTGTGCCACGGTCGTAGACGAGATTGAATTCGACGTAGCGGCCGCGCCGGTACCCCTGGAAAGCGCGCTCGCGCTCGCCGTATGGGGTCGCACGCCGTTTTTCCAACAGCGGGAGATACGCTTTCACGAAAGCGTCGCCGACGCTTTTCATCATCGCGAACGAGCGCTCGAACCCCAATTCGTCGAAGTCGTCGAAGAAGATGCCGCCCACGCCGCGCGTTTCGTTTCGGTGCTTGAGAAAGAAGTAGTCGTCGCACCAGCGCTTGAAGCGCGGGTACAGATCCGCGCCGAACGGCGACAGTGCGTCGCGGCACACCTCGTGGAAATGGGTGGCGTCTTCTTCGAAACCGTAATACGGCGTCAGGTCCATGCCCCCGCCGAACCAGAACACGGGCGCTTCGCCTTCCTTCGTAGCGGCAAGCATCCGCACGTTCATATGTGCGGTGGGGCAGTACGGATTGCGCGGGTGCATAACGAGCGACACGCCCATCGCCTCGAAGCCGCGCCCGGCCAAATGGGGCCGTAGCGCAGTGGCCGACGGCGGCAGTTTATCGCCGGCGACGTCGGAGAATCCGACGCCGCCGCGTTCGATCAGCGCGCCATCCTCGAGGATGCGCGTGACGCCGCCGCCGCGCAGCCGGTCCCCTGCGGGGCGCTGCCAGGCGTCCGCGCCGAACGGCGCGCCGTCGAGCGCGCCGAGCGCATCGGCGATGCGCGTTTGCAGCCCTTGCAGATAGCTGCGCACTTGAGAGACGTCGTAGGTCGTATCTGGCATGGCATGACGCACATAAAGGAGACGAGAACCGGGCCTCGAGAAGAAAGGCCCGGGGACATCGAAAACGCCGGCGCCGCTTGCACCGCTTCTTGCGCCGCTGGTATCAGTGCTTGCGATTCAGGGCACGATAGCCGATGTCGCGGCGATACTGCATGCCGTCGAACGATATCTGGTTGATGGCCTCGTAGGCGGCCGATTGCGCGCCGCGCACGGAATCGGACAAGCCGACGACGCACAGCACGCGCCCGCCGGCCGTGACGAGCGTATCGTCGACGAGCGTCGTGCCGGCATGGAACGTCACGGCATTGTCCGTTTCGGGCGGGATGTCGTTGATGCGATCGCCTTTGCGCGGCGTGTCGGGGTCGTTGTGCGCGGCGAGCACGACGCCAAGCGCCGTGCGGCGATCCCACGTGAGCTCGACCGTATCGAGCGTGCCGGCGATCGCGCTCTCGAGCACCTTCGAGAAATCGCCCTTCAAGCGCGCCATGATCGGCTGCGTTTCCGGGTCGCCCATGCGGCAGTTGAACTCGAGCGTCTTCGGATTGCCTTCGGCGTCGATCATGAGGCCGGCATAAAGGAAGCCCGTATAGCGGATGCCTTCCTTTTCCATGCCCCGCACAGTCGGCAAGATGATTTCGCGCATCACGCGCGCGTGCAGCTGCGGCGTCACGATCGGAGCCGGCGAGTACGCGCCCATGCCGCCCGTGTTGGGGCCTTGATCGCCGTCGAGCAGCCGCTTGTGATCTTGGCTCGAGGCGAGCGGCAGCACATGCTTGCCGTCGACCATGACGATGAAGCTCGCTTCCTCGCCCGAGAGGAATTGCTCGACGACCACGCGCGCGCCGGCATCGCCGAGCTTGTTGTCGGCAAGCATCATGTCGATGGCGGCATGCGCTTCATCGAGCGTTTGCGCGACGACAACGCCCTTGCCCGCAGCCAGGCCGTCGGCCTTGATGACGATCGGTGCACCCTGGCGAGCCACATAGGCGTGGGCGAGCGCGGCATCGGAAAACGTCTCGTATTCGGCCGTGGGAATGCCGTGGCGCTTCATGAATGCCTTGGCGAAATCCTTGGAGCTTTCGAGCTGAGCCGCTTCCTTCGTCGGGCCGAACACCTTCAGGCCGCGCCGGCGGAACAGATTGACGATGCCCGCGGCGAGCGGCGCCTCGGGACCGACCACCGTCAACGCAATCTGCTCTTTTTCCGCGAAATCGGCGAGCGCGTCGAGATCGGTGATGTCGACATTGCGCAGGCGCTCGTCGCTCGCGGTGCCGCCGTTGCCCGGCGCGACATACACGAGTTGCACGCGCGGCGATTGCGCGAGCTTCCAAGCGAGCGCGTGTTCGCGACCGCCGGAGCCGACGACGAGTAGTTTCATATGAGAGTTCCCCGAAGACCTAAAAGAGGGGCGGCCGGCGCATCGAGCCCGGCCGCGTTGTCTTTGCTTTGCGCGCGAGGCGTCCGCTGCGTTTCGCTTCGCGGACGCGGCGCGCGCTGCATCGCTTACTCGTCGGCGATCGACGCGTTCGTGTAGACCTCTTGCACGTCGTCGAGATTTTCGAGCGCATCGAGGAGCTTTTGCATCTTCACCGCATCGTCGCCCGAGAATTCGACTTCCGTCTGCGGCTTCATGGTCACTTCGGCGAGTTCGGCCTTGAAGCCGGCCGCTTCGAGCGCTTGCTTGACCTTCGAGAAGTCGTTCGGGGCGCACAGCACTTCGATGCTTTCGTCGTCGTTCGTGACGACGTCGTTCGCGCCGGCCTCGAGGGCCGCTTCCATGAGCGTATCCTCGGGCGTGCCGGGTGCGAACAGGAACTGGCCGACGTGATCGAACAGGAACGACACCGAGCCGTCCGTGCCCATGTTGCCGCCGAACTTCGAGAACGCGTGACGCACTTCGGCGACGGTGCGCGTGCGGTTGTCGGTCATCGTGTCGACGATGACGGCCGCGCCGCCGATGCCGTAGCCTTCGTAGCGGATTTCCTCGTAGCTCGCGCCGTCGACACCGCCCACGCCGCGCTGAATGGCGCGGTTGATGTTGTCCTTCGGCATGTTGGCGTCGTACGCCTTTTCGACGGCGAGCCGCAGGCGCGGATTCGAATCGATCTCGCCGCCGCCCATGCGGGCCGCGACTTGAATTTCCTTGATGAGGCGCGTCCAGACTTTGCCGCGCTTGGCGTCTGCAGCGGCTTTCTTATGTTTGATGTTGGCCCATTTCGAGTGACCAGCCATACGTTTCTCCGTGGCGCGTGCCGATCCGGCACACGCATGATGCGTTTTTGTCGATTGCGAATCGCGCGAGCCGTGCGAGTCCTGCCGTGGCTCGGTTCAGGGTGTCGGGCGGCGAGTTGCGCGTTTCTCGTGAATGCGGGCCGCGGTGCGAATAGAGCAGGCCGTCCGAAGAGCAGGGGGCGATTTTATCATGCCGGGCTCGCGCGAGGCGCTGCCCGCCACGGCCCGTGCGCGAGCCGGGAGGCGTGCGACGGGCCGTGACGCGCTAGACGGGGAAGGGCTCTGCGCGCGACGCGGCCTCGCCCGCGTGGCCGAGCAAGACGCTGAACGCCTCGGGCGTGAGCGGTTCGCCGAGTAAGTAGCCTTGCAACTGATCGCATCGCAGCGCTTCGAGTTTTTCGCGCTGCGACACCGTTTCGACCCCCTCCGCCACGACGTTCATCCCAAGCGAATGGGCGAGTTTGATGATCGCCGAGACGATTGCCGTCCCCTCGTCGTTGTGCGCATCGAGCCCATCGACGAAGAATCGATCGATTTTCAACTGGCGCACACGAAAACGCTGCAAATAGGCCAGGCTCGAGTAGCCGGTGCCGAAATCGTCGATGGCCACCTCGAAACCGCACTTTTGGAACGCTTGCACCATCTCCGCGGTGCGGCGCACGTCGTGCATCGCGGCCGTTTCGGTGATTTCGAACATGACCCGCTCGGGGCCCATGCGTTCCGCCTGTACGATCTCCTTGATCGTCGCGAGCAGATCGGACTGTGCGAGCTGCCTCGGCGACAGATTGATCGCCACCTTCGTGGTTTTGAGCCCGGCCGCCTCCCATCGGCGCAATTGCCGGCACGCTTCGCGCACGACCCAATAGCCGATCGGCACGATTTGCCCGTTGCGTTCCGCGATCGAAATGAATTCGATCGGGGAGAGCAGGCCAAGGGACGGGTGATTGAGCCGCAGCAGCGCTTCGGCCCCGGCGAGCGCACCGTCCCGGCCATAGAATTTCGGTTGAAAGCGCAGCGAGAAGTAGCCTTTGTCGAGCGCTTCGTGCAGCGCTTGCTGAATGAGCAGCGTGCGCGAGGCCGCCTCGTTCATGTCCGACTCGAAGAAGCGGCTGGTGCCTCGGCCACCGCGCTTGGCGGCGTACATCGCCGCGTCGGCGTTTTTGAGCAGTGCATCCACCGTATCGCCGTCGCGCGGGAACAGCGCGATCCCGATGCTCGGGACAACCTGCAACGGCCGGGTGTCGACCCAAATCGACTCGCGCATGCGTTCGTGCACGGCCTCGGCCACGCGTTGCGCGTCCTCGCGCAAGCCGATATGGCGCGCCAGTATGACGAATTCGTCTCCCCCTAGGCGCGCGACGGTGTCGCCGGCGCTCACGCAGCCGAGCAGGCGTTCGGCGAACGCGCGGAGCACCTGATCGCCGACGGGATGGCCGAGCGAGTCGTTGATGGTCTTGAAGCCGTCCAGATCCATGAACAGGACCGCGAACACGCCCTTGCGGCGCTTCGCGAGTTCGATCGCGCGCTCCATGTGTTCGGTGAGCGTGCGTCGGTTCGGCAGATCCGTCAGCGCGTCGAACGCGGCCATGTAGACGATTCGGCTGTTCAATTGGGAGACCGACTGCACGAGCGAGGCCGTGCGCGCATCGAAGCGAGACAGCATGAGCGTGACGATCAGGATCGCGAACGTGAAGATCGAAATCGTCGTGCCGAGCCAGCGTAGATCGACGCCGTTCGCGGCGCCGCACACCGCCCCGGGCAGATAGATCGCGGCGTCGTTGGCCGTGTAGTGCATCCCCGTGATGGCCACCCCCATGACCAGCGACGCGGCCATGCGCTTGCGCAGCACGTGCTGCTGATCTTCGGCACGCAGCTTGTGCGCCATGAACAGCGCGGCGCCGGACGCCCCGATGGCGATGACGATCGATGCGGCGACGAGCAACGGGTCGTAGACGATGCTCGGCTGCATGCGCATGGCGGCGTCCCCGCTGTAATGCATCCCGCAGATGCCGAGACCCATGAGGACGGCGGCGACGACAAGCCGCTTCGCTCCCAGCACGTCGTGCGCGATCACATGCAGCGCGAAGAACGACACGCCGATGGCGATCAGCAGCGAGCCCGCCGTAATCGTGAAGTCGTACCCGACCGGAATCGGCAGCGTATAGGCGAGCACGCCGATGAAGTGCATCGACCAGATGCCGACACCCATGGCGCCCGCGCCCCCGGCGAGCCAAGCATGACGCTCTCGGCGGCCCGGCAGTTGGGCGATGCGGCCCGACAAGTCGAGGGCGGTGAACGACGCGAGCGTGGCGACGACGAGCGAGAGCCCGACGAGCCAAAAGTTATATGTGCCGTGCATGACCGGGCTTTCGATGACGGGAGGGTTCTACATCGTTAACGGCAGGTCCGGCGCGTTATTGATAGCAGGCATACCCGAAGGCGATCTTGGCGATGTTCGATCGGCCGGCGCCTAGCGCGCATCGCCGCTGCCTGGGAAGGAACAAGGCGGCCCGGTGAACGTCCGCGTAGGCGCTCCCCCTGATCAATCCCCGTTTTCAGTTTTTGGTTCCGAACAGCCGGTCACCGGCGTCGCCGAGACCTGGAACGATATACGCGTGCTCGTTCAGGTGCGAATCCAGCGACGCGACATACAGCTTCACATCGGGATGCGCGTCTTGGAAGACTTGTACGCCCTCCGGCGCCGCGACGAGCGCGACGAACGAAATCTGCTCGCCGGCCACGCCGCGGCGCTTCAAGACGTCCACGGCGTGGACGGCCGAGTAACCGGTCGCGACCATCGGATCGCAGAGGATGAAGGTGCGGTCTTCGAGGTCCGGCAGCCGGACGAGATATTCGACGGGGCGGTGGTCGGCGTCGCGATAGACGCCGATATGCCCCACGCGCGCCGAGGGAATCAGTTCGAGCAAGCCGTCGGACATGCCCACGCCCGCGCGCAGCACCGGTACGATCGCGAGCTTTCTGCCCGCGATGACGGGCGCGTCGACTTCGACGAGCGGCGTTTCCACGCGGCGCGTGGTAATCGGCAAATCGCGCGTGATTTCGTAACCCATCAGCAGCGTGATCTCGCGCAGCAACTCGCGGAACGTGCGCGTCGAGGTATCTTTGTCGCGCATGTGCGTGAGCTTGTGCTGAATCAGCGGGTGATTGAGGATGAGTAGGTTCGGAAAGCGGCTGTCTTGTTTCATGGCGGGGGCGCGGGGCGGCGTCGGCTTAGGTTAAGTCCGACAAGTCTACCGAAAGAAGGCCGGCGCGCCTAAGCCGGCGGTGCCTGAGATGGCCCCAGCGAAGTCCGTCGCCGCAGCCGGCTACATGGCGCGGCGGCTTGCCGCTTGGCCGTGCGGCGCTTGGCTCATTCCCGCTCCGGCGCGGTTGCGGCGATTCTTCTACAATCGCCCCCATTGCCCATCCTCATCGGGATTCACCTATGGACCTTGGAATCGCAGGACGCACGGCGCTCGTTTGCGCAGCTAGCAAGGGGCTCGGCCGCGGCTGCGCCGAGGCGCTCGCGGCCGAGGGCGTTGCGCTCGTCATCGTCGCGCGCACCCAAGAGACGCTCGACGCCACCGCCGCCGACATCCGCGCGAAGACGGGCGTGCCGGTGCGCACCGTCGCGTGCGACATCACCACGCCCGAGGGGCGAGCGGCCGCGCTCGCGGCCTGCCCGTCGCCCGACATCCTGATCAACAACGCGGGCGGCCCGCCGCCGGGCGATTTCCGCACGTTCACTCACGACGACTGGATCCGCGCGCTGGAAGCGAACATGCTGACTCCGATCGCGCTCTTGCAAGCGACGATCGACGGCATGATCGCGCGCGGTTTCGGCCGCGTCGTCAACATCACGAGCTCGGCCGTGAAGGCGCCGATCGACGTGCTCGGGCTGTCGAACGGCGCCCGCTCCGGGCTCACGGGCTTCGTCGCCGGCGTCGCGCGCAAGGTGGCCCAGCACAACGTGACGATCAACAATCTGCTGCCGGGCCTCTTCGATACCGACCGCATCGCCACGACGCTGAACGCGCAGGCGCGGGCAAAAGGGATTAGCGTGGACGAAGCCCGGCGCGAGCGCGCGGCCGCGATTCCGGCTCAGCGGCTCGGCCAGCGCGAGGAATTCGGCAAGGCGTGCGCGTTTCTGTGCAGCGTGCATGCGGGTTACATTACGGGCCAGAACTGGCTGCTCGACGGCGGAGCCTATCCGGGCACGTTTTGAAGCGTTTTTCCGATCGATTCGATCGTTTTTCAGACTCGGCTTGACCACGAAGGAGCTGTGCCATGACCTGCTGCGTCGCGCTCATTGCGCACGACCACAAGAAAGACGACATCGTCGCCCTCGCAGGCGAGTACGCGCCGACGCTGCGCCAATGCAAGATCATCGCGACGGGCACGACGGGCGGGCGCATCGCCGATACGCACGCGCTGACCGTCGAGCGCATGCTCTCCGGCCCGTGGGGCGGCGATTTGCAGATTGGCGCCCAGTTGGCCGAAGGGAAGGTCGACCTTGTCATCTTCCTGCGCGATCCGATGACGCCGCAACCGCACGAACCCGACATCAACGCGCTCGTGCGAGCCTGCGA
>JBQCDS010000578.1:0-3390 GCA_051961035.1 Trinickia sp.
GATACAGATGGCGAGTCAATGTCACCATGCGCAGGGCGTCGCCGCGGTATTCGACGGTACTGTAGCGGGGCGCGTCTTCCGGCGTCTGCCCGCTCTTCGTCAAATCGGGCCAGCCGGCGAGGACTTCGCCCGACACGGTCCGCACTTGAAAGTACACGCGGTCTCGTTCGCGTGAGGCGAACATCTGCAATGCGGCGGGAGGCGTCTCGGCACTGAGCCGGTCTTGTTGCCACCTGACTTGGCCGGCCATGACCTCGGCCGAGGCAAGCAGGCGTCGATCTTGGACGAGCAGGGCGGTCCGCCGAGCGTTTTGCCAGGATACGACGGCCATCAACGCCAATACGAGCGTCATGGGTACGAGCACCCACAAGAGCAACCGCACACGCAACTGATTCATGTCGCGGCATTCGCGTCGCGCAGCAGATAGCCGAGCCCACGCAATGTCAGAATGCGCGCCTGCGAGTCCGAGAGCTTGCGGCGCAATCGATGCACGTATGTTTCGATGGCGTTTTCGCTTGCTTCGCTGCCGATGTCGAACACCTTGACCATCAACTGCGCTTTGGTGACGGTTTTACCTTGTCGCAACATCAGCGTTTCGAGCACGTGATGCTCGCGCAATGTCAATTCGAGTAGCCGGCCGCTCGCACGGAATTCGTGCGTGTCGAGGTCGAACTGAAGGTCGGCGCATTGAACGACCGATTGGCTGCTGCGGCCATGCCGTCTGATCAAAGCTTTTATGCGCGCGACGAGTTCGCGCATTTCGAATGGCTTACCAACGTAATCGTCCGCACCGAGATCGAGGCAATCCACCTTGGCATCGACCGAGGCGTTGGCCGTCACTACAAGCACCGGCGTGTCGTTGCGGCGGCGCCGAATACTGCTGAGCACGTTGCGCCCATCCATGCCGGGCAGGCGCAGATCGAGAAGCAACAGATCGTACTGGGATTGACCGATGCGATCGATGGCGGCCGAACCGTCGTGTACGCACTCGACGTCGAATCGCTCCGCCTGCAGCGCTTTGCTGAGCCAAAGCGCGAATTCCAAATTGTCTTCTACGAGCAGCAGTTTCATCGAGGGCACCAACGTCTCACACACACACGATCCGTGGCGATGAGTATCCGACGGCAAGAGCGTGGTGCTTTTCTCGGAACCGGTCGGCCGAAAGGAGCCGATTCCCGTATGGGTCGTTTCGGATACTCACCTGCCATATCGACGGCTTCACGACTGGGTGAAGAGATTCGCGTGGCGAGAATCTCTTTTACCCCATCGCTCGCCGTTTTCTTAGCGGAAGGCGGTGCAGGCAAGTTACGTGCCTTCCGGGTAATCCACAATCCGTTATTTCCCTGCGTCGCGCGTTGCGCGCATTGCGTTCTCGTCGATCTTAAACACCGAAATGGCGCCGTTCAGATCCGCAGCCTGCTGCTCGAGTGACTTCGCGGCGGCCGCCGCTTGTTCGACGAGCGCGGCATTGCGCTGAGTCATGTCATCCATCTGCATCAGGGCTTGATTGACCTGATCGATACCCCGGCTCTGCTCTAGCGATGCCGCTGCCATTTCGCCGACGATGTCGGACACTTGCTTGATCGCTTGCCTGACCGCACCGACGGTTTCGCCGACTTCAACGGCCTGCAGTGCGCCGTCCCGAATCATCGCGACCGACGACACGATCAACGCCTTTATCTCCTTTGACGCCGCAGCCGAGCGTTGCGCCAAGCCGCGTACCTCGTTCGCCACCACGGCGAAACCGCGCCCCTGTTCGCCGGCCCGCGCGGCCTCCACGGAAGCGTTCAGGGCGAGAATGTTCGTCTGGAATGCAATGCCTTCGATCGCGCTCGTGATTTCGGAAATCTTCGTCGAGCTGCCGCTGATTCTCTCGATCGTCGCAACCATGTCCTGTACCGCATCGTTGCCGCTTTCGGCCATGTCGGCAGCCTTGATTGCCAGTGCATTGGCTCGCTGCGCATTATCCGAGTTCTGACGGACGGTATCGGTCAACTGAGTCATCGTCGATGCGGTCTGCTCCAGCGAGGCAGCCTGTTCTTCCGTCCGCACGGAAAGGTCGGCGTTGCCGCTTGCGATTTCTTCCGATGCGACCTGCACGGACTCGGTCGCGGTCCGGATTCCCGAGACGACTTCCGCCAGGTTGCCGTTCATTGCGCGAAGCGCGTGCAACAGCATGCCCACCTCGTCGCGCCGATCGGTTTCGATGCGCGATGTCAAATCGCGCGAAGCCACCGTCTCCGCCACGTGGACCGCCTGCCGGATCGGGGTGGCGATGCTGCGCGTAGCGAGCCATGCGACGGCGATGCCGCTCGCGACGCCTGCGCCGCATAGCGCGAGCAGCCGTACCACGCGGTTCCGGAGGGTGTCATGAGCTTCGGCCGACGTTTCGTCGCTCTGTTCGTTCTCGTAATCGCTGAACCGCACCATGACGGCGATCCAGCGGTTCAGTGCGGGAACTGCCTCGTTCATCATCACAACGGCTGCGGTGGGATCGTTCGCGAGCCCGAGGCCGACCACCTTGCCGGCAATCGGCAGCGCGCTGTCACGCGCTGCTTTCAGTTTCTTCAGAAAGTTTCGTTCGTCGTCGCTGACGCCCGGATCGTCGCCAAACAGCGTATCGAGCTTCTTCGCCGCGCTTTCATAGTTCGCCACGCCGGTATCGAAAGCACGCTTTTGCGCAGCTTTGCGCGAGTCGTCTAGAAGTGCGACGCAATTGCGCATCGCGGCGGCTGCCTCCTGGGCGCTTTCGAGCGCTTGCGAAACGAGCCGGTTCTCGTTTCCGCTGACATCGACGGCATCGGTGAGCGCGCCGTCCATCGCGTAAAGTTGCGTGGTGCCCACGATCGCTACGCCGACGATAAGGGCAATCAGGACGCCAAATGCCAAGCCGAGCCTGGCGCCAATGTTCATGCCGTTTCCCTCTGGGCGACCGCAAGCGATCGCGCATCCGATACAAGCGATACGACGGGCAACTTCGGCCGCCAAGTACTGCGGTTCATCTTCACTATCGGCCTATCTTGTTTTCGTTCGGTAAGGGGATGGTAGAGAGTGCAAGCTGTCTACCGGCTGTCAAGAAGCGGGTGAAAAGGCCCGTGTTTACCCCAGAGGGCCGAGTGCGGCGTGCCGCTGCGCTGCGAAACCGACGTCGGCATGACGCTCGTTTGCGCCCGGCCGAGAAATCGACGCTCCGCTCGGGAGGAGAGGCCGAGCGGAGTGCCATTCGTGCAGACCGGGGAACGCCGATCAAATCATCGTTTGCACGGTACGTCGCCTTCCGTTATTTCCCCGCGTTGCCCTCCTTGGCGAGCATCGCGTTCGCTTTGATCACATATTGATTCGTAAAAGTTTTCGACAGGTCGACCGGCTTGTCGATCTTGCCCGCAAGCT
>JBQCDS010000579.1:0-4413 GCA_051961035.1 Trinickia sp.
TTCACTAGCGGCAATATCGTCGTGCTCGTGAACGCGGTCTGCTCCGCCACGCCGGGCGCTTGCTGAGCAGCGTTCATCGCGTGGTCCGGTCCAGGAAGGGCGTGCGCCGATAGGCGCCGCCCTTCTTCTTTGCTTTGCCTCGGTTGCTCGCAACCGAGACGGTCGTTGCACACGGCAAAAGCGCCGCACCGGCACTCCCTCATGCGGCCTTGCCGGCCCCACTTTGCGCAGGCGCTTCGCCTTGCGTCGGCCACTTTGGCCTCCTTGCCCCCACGCGGCTCCCTGCAAAAGCGCCAGGCAGGCGCTATGCTTCTGGATGCAACACCGGCCGTGCCGCGCGCGGTACGGGGCCCTGCCCCGTCAATCGCGGCGCCAACACTCCAAGGAGAATCGACGTGCCCCGCAAGACTCCCATCGAGCGCTATCGGAACATCGGCATCAGCGCTCACATCGACGCAGGCAAAACCACGACCACCGAGCGCATCCTGTTCTACACAGGGGTGAGCCATAAGATCGGCGAGGTTCACGAGGGCGCGGCCGTAATGGATTGGATGGAGCAGGAGCAGGAGCGCGGCATCACGATCACGTCGGCTGCCACGACTGCCTTCTGGAAGGGCATGGCCGGCAACTATCCCGAGCACCGCATCAACATCATCGATACACCGGGACACGTCGACTTCACGATCGAAGTCGAACGGTCGATGCGCGTGCTCGACGGCGCGTGCATGGTCTACGATTCGGTCGGCGGCGTCCAGCCGCAATCGGAGACGGTTTGGCGGCAGGCCAACAAGTACAAGGTGCCGCGCATCGCGTTCGTCAACAAGATGGACCGGGTCGGCGCCGATTTTTTCCGCGTGCAGCGCCAGATCGGCGAGCGTCTGAAGGGCGTCGCCGTACCCATTCAAATTCCCGTGGGCGCCGAAGAGCATTTCCAAGGCGTGATCGATCTCGTCAAGATGAAAGCCATCATCTGGGACGACGAAAGCCAGGGCGTGAAGTTCGAGTATCAGGATATCCCCGAGAACCTGCGCGCCACCGCCGAGGAGTGGCGCGAAAAGATGGTGGAAGCGGCGGCGGAAGCCAGCGAAGAGCTGCTCGAGAAGTACCTCGAGGATCACACGTCGCTTACCGAAGCCGAAATCAAGGGCGCCCTGCGCAAGCGCACGATCGCCAATGAGATCGTGCCGATGCTGTGCGGCAGCGCGTTCAAGAACAAAGGCGTGCAGGCGATGCTCGACGCCGTCATCGATTACCTGCCCTCGCCCATCGATGTGCCCGCCATCATGGGCCACGACGAAGACGACAAGGAAGCCGAGCGCCATCCGAGCGACGAAGAGCCGTTCTCCGCGCTGGCCTTCAAGATCATGACGGACCCCTTCGTCGGTCAGTTGATCTTCTTCCGCGTCTACTCGGGCATCGTCAATTCGGGCGACACCGTCCTCAATTCGACGAAGAACAAGAAGGAGCGCGTCGGGCGGATCTTGCAGATGCACGCGAACGACCGCAAGGAGATCAAGGAGGTCTACGCAGGCGACATCGCCGCCGCCGTCGGTTTGAAGGAAGCGACGACCGGCGACACGCTGTGCGATCCGGCCAATCCGATCATCCTCGAAAGGATGATCTTCCCGGAGCCGGTGATCTCGCAGGCCGTCGAGCCCAAGACGAAGGCCGACCAGGAGAAGATGGGCATTGCGCTCAATCGTCTGGCGCAGGAGGATCCTTCGTTCCGCGTGCAGACGGACGAGGAATCGGGGCAGACGATCATCTCCGGGATGGGCGAGCTGCACCTCGAAATTCTCGTCGATCGGATGAAGCGCGAGTTCAACGTCGAGGCGACCGTCGGCAAGCCGCAAGTGGCATACCGCGAAACGATCCGCACGAGCGCGGAAGATGTCGAAGGCAAGTTCGTCAAGCAATCGGGCGGGCGCGGCCAGTACGGCCACGTCGTCATCAAGATGGAACCGCAGCCGCCCGGTAAGGGCTATGAGTTCGTCGATGCGATCAAGGGCGGCGTCGTGCCGCGCGAGTACATTCCGGCCGTCGACAAGGGCATTCAGGAAACACTCAAGAGCGGCGTACTGGCGGGTTACCCCGTCGTCGATATCAAGGTGACGCTCACGTTCGGCTCGTATCACGACGTCGACTCGAACGAAAACGCCTTCCGCATGGCCGGTTCGATGGCGTTCAAGGAAGGCATGCGTCGCGCGAAGCCGGTGCTGCTGGAGCCGATGATGGCCGTCGAAGTCGAAACGCCCGAGGATTTCATGGGCAACGTCATGGGCGATTTGTCCGGCCGGCGCGGCATCGTGCAAGGGATGGACGACATCGCGGGCGGCGGCGGCAAGGTGATTCGCGCCGAGGTGCCGCTGGCCGAGATGTTTGGCTATTCCACGTCGCTGCGCTCGCTCACGCAAGGGCGCGCCACCTACACGATGGAGTTCAAGCACTACGCGGAAACGCCGACGAACGTGTCCGAAGGCATCGTCAATGCAAAAGGAAAGTAACGCCTAGCACAGCAGATCCGCTCCGGCGATCGGGCCGGAGCGGCAATTGTCGAGCCTGTCGGGGCGCCGCACCCCCGGCAGGCTTTTTTATCGGCCGCCCACGGGCAAGCGCCGCGTGGCCAGCGTTTCCGTACGGCGATGGCATCGTCCAAAAGACGCTCGAACCAAGAGTCGCGTTACACTGCAACGGCATTCGTCGTCGCCGTACCGCTCGTCGCCGCCGCGCCGCTTCGCGTGAGCGCTTCCCCACACGAACCGGAAAACCTCGATGAAGAAGAAGATGCCCGCCTCGTTCGACCTCGCTCTTGATGCCGCCCGTCGCGACGCAGGCGATCTCGGCAATCACGCCATCGACGAATTTCTCGCGCGGCGCCTCTCGCGCCGCGAATTGCTGCGCCACGCGAGTTTGCTCGGCTGTTCGAGCATCGTCTCGGCCGCCGGCGCGCTCGTTGCCCCGCGTGCGCATGCGCAAAGCGGCACGACAGGCGCCAACGCAACGATCCGAGTCGCCCACCTCACGCCGGCCGGCCGTGTCGATCCTTTAACGGTGGCCGACGCCGCCGGCCTGTGCCTCATTGCGCAAACGGGCGAGTTCCTCGTGAACGACGAGGGCGACAAGTCGGTGCTCACACCGGCGCTGGCGCTCTCGTGGGCCGCGAACGAAAAGGGCGACGTCTGGACCTTCAAGCTGCGGCCCAACGTCAAATTCCACGACGGCCGGGCGTTGAGCGCGAAGGACGTGGCCGCCACGTTCGACCGGCTCGCCGATCCGAAGAGCGGTTCGGCCGCGTTGTCGGTGTTCAAAGGCGTGTTGTCGAAAGGCGGCGCGCGCGTCGTCGACGAGCATACCGTCGCCTTCCATCTCGACGCACCGAACGGCAACTTCCCCTATTACGTATCCTCGGATAATTACAACGCCGTCATCTTGCCCGCGGGTTTCAGCGACGACTACGAGAAGAGTTTCATGGGCACGGGGCCGTTCAAACTCGAACGGTATGAAGCGAAGCGCGGCGCATCGTTCGTTCGCAATCCCGACTACTGGGGCGAAAAAGCATTGCCCGCGCGCGTGCAATTCGCGTTCTACGCCGACAGCCAAGCGCAAATTCTCGCTTTGCAAGGGCGTCAAGCCGACGTCATGGGCGATCTGACGGTTCAAGGCGGCCTAGGCATCCTGAACAACCCGGAATTCAACGTGCAAGGCGTCAAGTCGAGCGCGCATCGCCAAATCCACATGCGTTGCAACGCGGCGCCGTTCAACGACAAGCGCGTGCGCCAGGCGCTCGCGCTCGCCGTCGATCGGAACGTGCTCGTGCGCGGGCTCTTCAAAGGTCGGGCCGTGATCGGCAACGACAGCCCGTTCGCGCCGATCTTCCCATCGACGGATACATCGGTGCCCCAGCGCCACCTCGACATCGCCCAGGCGAAGAAATTGCTCGCGCAAGCCGGCCATCCCAACGGGTTTGCCGCCACGCTGACCACCGAGAAATTCATGGAGATTCCCGATCTGGCCGTCGTCTTGCAAAACGAGGCCAAGGCCGTCGGCATTCAACTTTCGCTGAAAGTGGAAAGCCAAGGCCAGTACTACGGCAAAGGCACGTTCGGCAGCTCGGACTGGCTCGACTCGCCGCTCGGGATCACCGATTACGGCCATCGCGGCGTGCCCAATCTCTTCTTGAACGCGCCGCTCGTGAGCGGGGGCGCATGGAATGCCGCGCACTTCAGCAACGCGCAATACGACAAGCTCGTCGGGCAGTTCGTCGGCGCGCTCGATGTCGCCTCGCAAAAGAAGTTCGCCGGTGAAATCGAAAAGCTGCTGCTCGACGAGACGCCGATGATCATTCCTTACTTCTTCGATCAACTCATTGCCACGCGCAAGAACCTGACCGGTGTGCGCTTCACCGCCATTTCG
>JBQCDS010000580.1:0-3735 GCA_051961035.1 Trinickia sp.
CGAACGCGCGCCGCGCGCTCGCCACCGCGCGATCGACGTCGCCGCTCGAAGCGCTCTTGCCTTCCCATACCACCGCCCCCGTACCGGGGTTGCGCGAAACGAAAGCGCGGCCGCTCGCCTCGCACCACTCGCCGTCAATAAAAAGTTCGCTCATGTCCGCTCAAGTCCTTACTGACTTACTGATCCACTGACTTATTGGCTTACTGATTGCGCTTGCTCAACGCGAGCACGCGCACGAGATCGCCCTCATGCACCTCGAGTGCCGCGGCATCTTCGGCCGACAAACGCATCGCACCGTCCACCACCGTGCCCGGCGCGATGCCGACGCGAAAGCCCGCCATCGACGTGTTCGAGACCAGTGAGCGCGTAACGTCATCACCGCCCGCCGTGCCCACGACAACCGGAGCAAGCACGCTCTCGCGCACGGTACGCAAATCGTTAATATGGCATTCGAGCACCGGGCCGGCGTCGAAGATATCGACGTGGTTCTGATACCGAAGCCCTTCGGCTTCGAGCATCTTGCGCGCCGGTGCCGTGTCGCGGTGCGTGAGCCCGATCACCGATTGCGCCTCGCTCGGCAGCAAATCGGCGTAGACGGGATAGCGCGGCATCAACTCGGCCAGGAACGACTTGCGCCCATGCGAGCTGAGGTAATCGGCCGCATTGAAATCGATCTGATAGAAGTGCGAGCCGACCGCACGCCAGAACGGCGAAGTACCGTCGGCGTCGAAGTGCCCGCGCAGCTCGGCGCACAGCCGCTCCGGGAAACATTCCCGAAACTGCGCCATGAACATGAACCGCGAGCGCGACAAGAGCCCGCCCACGCCATGCGCCCGATAGCGCGGCGACAAGAACAACGAGCACACTTCCGCATAACCCGTGAGATCGTGCGAAATGTTGAGCAGCGACATCTTCGTCCAGACGCCGAGCTCCTGGCTCGCATGCACGACCGTGCTCACGCGGTAGTTGTAGAACGGCTGCTCGAGCCCGACTTGCACCTCGATGCCGCACACGCCGGCTACGTCGCGCGTGGCGGTGTCTTCCATGACGAAGAAGTAGCCGGCCTCGTGCGCCCCGGCCCGTCCTTCCATCGTTCGCTTCGCTCGCTCGATCCGTGCGGCGAGCGCGTCGCGATCGGGCTTGAACGTCGTCAGGCCCGGGCCGGTTTCCTGTGCGAGCGAAACCAGCGCGTCGAGGTCGTCTGTCTTGACGGCACGAACGACGATCATCGCCGGCCTCCCGATTGTGTAGGCTGTGTCGATTGTTTTGATTGCCCGGTCGGCGGCGATCCAAAGTAGGCATCGTCTAGATCGACGTCGCCCACTGCTTGCGGCTGCGAATCCGACGCGCCGCGATGCAGCGGCACGCAGCGCACCGTATCGCCCTCCACGACGTCGAGTGCCGCACGCACGCTACCGCTCAGCGGCGCATCGTGGCTGCGCTCCACCGGCAACTCGGCCAGCACGCAGCGGAAATCGCCCGCGCGATGGCTCGAGACGAGATAGGCGCGTGAGTGCTCGAGCGGCTTATCGCCCGTCTCGCGCACCGTGCGCGCTTCGTTGAACGTCACGCAGGCGATGCGGTCGATCTGCGCCGTCAGCACCGGGCCCGCGTCGAAAATATCGACGAAGCGATCGGGCTCGAAGCCTTCCTCGAGATGAATGTCGTACGAGAGCAGCGCTTTCGCGTTCGGCTCGCCGATCACACGCTGCGCCTCTTCCGGCAGCAGCGGCACATACAGCGGGTAGGTGGGCATGACTTCGGCGATGAAAGTTCGGCTGCGCCCGCCCGACGCGATTTCGATCTGCGCGAAGTCGCGGCCGAAGAACCTGCGGCCCACGGCTTCCCAGAACGGCGAGGTGCCCGCTTCATCGGTCACGCCGAGCAGCAACGAGAACACTTCGGGCGTGAAGCGCCGGCGATTCGCCGCCATGTACATCATTCGCGCACGCGCCAGCAGATGCGCCGCCGCATCGCCGGCACCCGTGGCCGATCGATCGATATAAAAACCGGCCAGCCGGCTTTTGCCGGTCAGCTCGTGCGACATCGTCAGTGCGTGAATCTTGCGATTGACATGCAGCTCGCGCGACGCGTGAATCAGCGCATCGTTGCGGAACGCGTAGAAGGGCTCCGAGTAGCCGGCGGCGGCGACGATGCTGGCCGTGCCGAGCAGCTGGCCGGTCGCAGTATCTTCCAGGACGAAGAGATAGACTTCCTCGCCCGGAAAGTCGGCATCGAAGCGAAACGAATCTTCCGACAGCGCAACGCGCGCCTCGAGCGCGTGCCGATCGTGCGGCAGGGAATGCAGCACGGGCCGCGCCGCCAGCGCCATCTGCGCGAGCGCATCGATATCGGAAAGCCTGCCTGGGCGGACGAAGAGCATGGTGAGTCCCGTGAAAGATGGGCGCTTAGCGAGCCTGCGTGTCGGCCGTGGCGCCGACGACTTCCTCGATCGCCTTCGCGAGCCGCGCGAAGCCTTCGTTCAAATCGGCCTCGGAGATGACGAGCGACGGCGCGAAGCGCAACACGTTCGGCCCCGCGATGAGCAACATCACGCCGTGCGCCGCCGCCGCATTCACGAACTCCTTCGCGCGCCCTTCATAGGCGGGCGTCAATTGCGCACCGATCAAGAGCCCTTTGCCACGCACTTGCGTGAACAGGTTGAAGCGCTGGTTCAGCTCGGCGAGCTTGGCGGTGATGTTCGCGCCGCGCTGCTTGACGCCTTCGAGCAGCGCCGGATCGCTCACGAGTTCGACCACTTTGTCCGCAATGGCCGCGCCGAGCGGATTGCCGCCATACGTCGTGCCGTGCACACCCACCTTGAAGTGCGCGGCAATATCGCTTGTCGTCAGCATCGCGCCGATCGGGAAGCCGTTGCCGAGCGCCTTGGCCGTTGTCAGGATGTCCGGCGTCACGCCCGTGTCCATGTAGGCATAGAAAAAGCCCGTGCGGCCGACGCCCGTTTGAACTTCGTCGAAGATCAACAATGCGCCGTGGGCGTCGCACGCTTCGCGCAATGCGCGCAAGAAGGCCGGATCGCCCGGGATGACACCGCCCTCGCCTTGAATGGGCTCGACGATGACGGCGCATGTCTTCGGGCCGATCGCCGCGCGTGCGGCTTCAATATCGTTGTAAGGCAGATGTACGATGCCGGCCGGTACCGGGCCGAACCCCTCGGCATACTTCGGCTGTCCGCCGACGCTGACCGTGAAGAGCGTGCGGCCGTGGAACGACTGCTTGAACGAGATGATTTCGATCTTGTCCGGGCCGTGGCGCTCGATCGCCACGCGACGCGCGAGCTTGAGCGCGGCTTCGTTGGCCTCGGCACCCGAATTGGCGAAGAAGGCGCGATCGGCGAATGTCAGCGCTTCTAGCCGCTTGGCCAGGCGCAGCACGGGCTCGTTCGTGTAGGCGTTGCTGACGTGCCACAGCGTCTCGCCCTGCTCGCGCAGCACGCGCACGAGCTCGGGATGCGCGTGACCCAGCCCCGTCACGGCGATACCGCCCGTGAAATCGACGTAATCGCGACCCTGCGTATCCCAGACGCGCGAGCCTTGGCCGCGCGCGGGCACGAAGGACGCGGGCGAAAATACCGGCACCATGACTTCGTCGAAAGTCTGGCGGTTCACAGCGAAATCGTTCATGGCGGGTCCTTTTCGGTGAGTAGGAGCCCCCGGGGAGTCCTCGCTTGGCGGCAAGATCATGACGAGGGGGCGATAAGCATTAGTTTAGAAA
>JBQCDS010000581.1:0-2471 GCA_051961035.1 Trinickia sp.
GATTCGCGGGCAACCGCTCCGACCGGTACGCGTCGAAGTAAGCGATCGCCGAAGCAAACGCAGGCACGCTCACCCCGGCCGTGACGGCGGCGACGACGATCTCGCGCAACGCGGCTTGATAGCGCTCCGAAATTTCGCGGAAGTAAGGATCGAGCAGCAAATTGGCGAGCGCCGGATCGTGCGCGTAGGCATCGGTGATCTTCTGCAGGAAGCGCGCCCGAATGATGCATCCCGCGCGGAAGATCTTGGCGATGCCGCCGAAGTCGAGGCCCCACTTGTATTCCTCGGATGCCGCTCGAAGCTGCGCAAACCCTTGCGCGTACGAAATTACCTTGCTCAGATAAAGGGCGCGACGCACGGCTTCGACGAAAGCCACACGATCGCCCGCGAACGGTTTTGCCTGCGGCCCGGCCAGCACCTTGCTCGCGGCGACGCGCTGCGATTTGAGCGACGAGAGCACGCGCGCGAAGACCGACTCTGTGATGAGCGGCAGCGGCACACCGAGATCGAGTGCGTTCTGGCTCGTCCACTTGCCGGTGCCCTTTTGCGCGGCGCGATCGAGGATCATGTCGACCAAATCGCGGCCCGTCTCATCATCCCGTTTGCCGAAGATTTTGGCCGTGATGTCGATGAGGTAGCTATCGAGTTCGCCCTGGTTCCATTGCGTGTAGACCTCGGCTAGCTCGGCGTTCGTGAGCCCCGCCACCTGCTTGAGCACAGCGTAGCTTTCGGCGATCAACTGCATATCCCCATACTCGATGCCGTTGTGCACCATCTTCACGAAGTGGCCCGCGCCGTCGGGGCCGATGTACGCCACGCACGGCTCGCCGTCCGGCGCTTTCGCGGCGATCTGGGTCAAGATCGGCGCGACGAGATCATAGGCGTCGCGGGGGCCACCCGGCATGATCGCGGGGCCCTTGAGCGCGCCTTCCTCGCCGCCCGACACGCCCGTGCCGATGAAGTGCAGCCCCGCCTGAGCGAGTTCCTGATTGCGGCGGATCGTATCGGTGAAGTGGGTATTGCCACCGTCGATCAGCACATCGCCCTTGTCGAGCAGCGGCTTGAGCGCCGCGATCGTCGCGTCGGTGGGCTCGCCGGCCTTGACCATGAGCAAGATGCGCCTCGGTTTCTCGAGCGACTCGACGAACTGCTCGAGCGAGTGCGCCGGCACGAGCTTGCGATCGGGAAACTCGGCGACGAGTTCGTCCGTCTTCGCTTGGCTGCGGTTGTACACCGCGACGGTATAGCCGCGGCTTTCAATGTTGAGCGCGAGGTTGCGGCCCATCACCGCGAGCCCGACGACGCCGATGGCAGGTTTACCCATTTGTCGAATTCTCCTAGAGGCCAACGTGCCGGCGGATCGCGCCGCACACGTCACGACGGAACGAGACCGTCAACGATAAGAAACCGAAGGAGCGACGCGCGCGGCCAATGCGGCCAGCGCCTCGTCGCACGGCGCTTGCACCTTCAATGAAAGCAGCGCATCGGCACGTGTCACCCCGATATTGATCGCGGCAATCGGCGTGCCCGCCTTCGCTGCCCACATACAAAAGCGATAGCCCGAAAACACCATCAGCGACGAGCCGACGACGAGCATCGCGTCGGCGGCCTCGAGCGCTCGAGAAGCCGTCTGCACGCGTTCGCGCGGCACGCTTTCGCCGAAAAAGACGACGTCGGGCTTGAGCATGCCGCCGCAATCCGGGCAGGTCGGTACGCGAAACTCATCGAGCGCGTCCCATTCCAGATGCGCGTCGCCGTCGGCCGACGCCGTGGCGCTCGCATCGGCGAGCGCGGGATTGTCACGCAATAGCTGCGTTTGAACGGCGGCGCGGTTATGACGCGCGCCGCAGTTCAGGCAGCGGACATCGCCGATGCTGCCGTGCAGCTCGACGACATCGGCGCTGCCCGCGCGTTGGTGGAGCCCGTCGACGTTCTGCGTCACGAGACGCGCGATGCGGCCCGCTTCGCCGAGCTGCGCCAGCGCGCCATGAGCCGCGTTCGGCCGCGCTTTCGCAAGCAGCGGCCAACCCACCATGCTGCGCGCCCAATAGCGTCGCCGCGCGTGCTCGGAATCGCGAAAGGCCTGCCATTGGATTGGTTGCGCACGCATCCAATCGCCCTTCAGGTCGCGATAGCCCGGAATGCCCGACGCGACACTGACGCCCGCCCCCGTCAGCACGAACAGCCGCTCGTGCGTTGCAACGAACTCGCACAGCGCGTCGAGCGCCGCCGTGCGGCGCGCCGGTTCATCGAACGACGTGGCGGGCAGTCGAATCGAAGCGGACGATTCGGTCATGATGAGCGGCGGCGATGGCGCACGGCAATGGGGACGACGCGCATTTTACGCCGATCGACGCGGCTGCGTCGGCCTCTGCCTGACGGCAGCGTGGCGTTTGACGCGCGTTCGTCCACACCTTGGAACGAACGTCAAAGCTTCTCGCCAGCCAAGCGTGCCGCCAGGAAATCGATCA
>JBQCDS010000582.1:0-3426 GCA_051961035.1 Trinickia sp.
TGATTCGCGAGGATCGCTACGGCGGTCTGAAACACTAAGAGGTCGCCATGGCAGAGATCAAGAACTACACGCTCAACTTCGGCCCGCAGCACCCGGCAGCGCACGGCGTGCTGCGCCTCGTGCTCGAGCTCGACGGCGAAGTGATTCAGCGCGCCGATCCGCATATCGGCCTCTTGCATCGCGCGACGGAAAAACTCGCCGAGAACAAGACCTTCATTCAATCCGTGCCGTACATGGACCGTCTCGACTACGTGTCGATGATGGTCAACGAGCACGGCTACGTCCTCGCGATCGAGAAGCTGCTCGGCATCGACGTGCCGCTGCGCGCCAAGTACATCCGCGTGCTGTTCGACGAGATCACGCGCGTGCTGAACCACCTCATGTGGATCGGCGCGCATGCGCTCGACGTCGGCGCGATGGCCGTCTTCCTCTACGCGTTCCGCGAGCGCGAGGATCTGATGGACGTCTACGAAGCGGTTTCCGGTGCACGCATGCACGCGGCGTATTATCGTCCGGGCGGCGTTTATCGCGACCTGCCCGACGCGATGCCGCAATACAAGGCGTCGAAGATCCGCAACGCAAAGGCGCTCGAACGGATGAACGAAGCGCGGCAAGGCTCGCTGCTCGACTTCATCGACGACTTCTTCACGCGCTTCCCCGGCTGCGTCGACGAATACGAAACGCTGCTCACCGATAACCGTATCTGGAAGCAGCGCTTGGTGGGTATCGGCGTCGTGAGCCCGGAGCGCGCGTTCCAGATGGGTCTGACGGGTGCGATGCTGCGTGGGTCGGGCGTGGAGTGGGATTTGCGCAAGAAGCAGCCGTACGAGGTGTACGATCAGCTCGATTTCGACATCCCCGTCGGCGTGAACGGCGATTGCTACGACCGGTACCTCGTGCGCGTCGAGGAAATGCGTCAGTCCACACGCATCGCCAAGCAATGTATCGAGTGGCTGCGCAAAAACCCGGGTCCGGTGATGACCGACAATCACAAGGTCGCACCGCCCTCGCGCGTGGGCATGAAGTCGAACATGGAAGAGCTGATTCACCACTTCAAGCTCTTCACGGAAGGGTTTCACGTGCCGGAAGGCGAAGCGTATGCGGCGGTCGAGCATCCGAAGGGCGAATTCGGCATCTATTTGGTGTCGGACGGCGCGAACAAGCCGTATCGCCTCAAGATCCGCGCGCCGGGTTATGCGCACCTCGCGGCGCTCGACGAGATGGCGCGTGGCCACATGATCGCCGACGCCGTCACCATCATCGGTACGCAGGACATCGTGTTCGGCGAAATCGACCGGTAAGCCTCGCACGGCGCGCCGGAAAAGAGGGGCGGTACTTGCGCCCCGCGGTGCGCCGGGTCTGCCGCGACGAACGAGGCGGCAGGTTTTCGTTCGGTAGGAATTGAAAGAGTTCGTGTTCTCAAAATGATCTCAGCTGAAGGCCTGAAAGAAATCGATCGCGCGGTAGCGAAGTACCCCGCCGATCAGAAACAGTCCGCCGTGATGTCGGCGTTGGCCGTCGCTCAGGAAGAGCACGGCTGGCTGTCGCCCGAACTGCAGCAGTTCGTGGCCGATTACCTCGGCATGCCGGCCGTTGCCGTGCAGGAGGTCGCGACGTTCTACACGATGTACGAAACGTCGCCCGTCGGTAAGCACAAGATCACGCTCTGCACGAACTTGCCGTGCCAGCTCGGGCCGCACGGCGGCGCCGAAGCCACGGCCGACTATTTGAAACAGAAGCTCGGCATCGACTTCGGCGAAACGACGCCTGACGGCAAGTTCACGCTCAAGGAAGGCGAATGCTTCGGCTCGTGCGGCGACGCACCGGTGCTGCTCGTGAACAACCACCGCATGTGCAGCTTCATGAGCCGCGAGAAGATCGACGCTTTGCTCGAGGAGCTTTCGAAATGACGTCTTTGCACGATCGTCACATCAAACCCCTGATTCTCGCCGGGCTGAACGGCGAGAACTGGCATCTCGAGGATTACGTCGCGCGCGGCGGCTACAAGCAGCTGCGCCGTATCCTCGAGGAAAAGATTCCGCCCGAACAAGTCATCGCCGACGTCAAGGCGTCGGGCTTGCGCGGCCGCGGCGGCGCGGGTTTCCCGACGGGCCTGAAGTGGAGCTTCATGCCGCGTCAGTTCCCGGGGCAGAAGTATCTCGTCTGCAATTCGGACGAAGGCGAACCGGGCACGTTCAAGGATCGCGACATCCTGCGCTGGAATCCGCACTCGCTCATCGAAGGCATGGCGATCGGCGCCTACGCGATGGGCATCACGGTCGGCTACAACTACATCCACGGCGAAATCTTCGAAGTGTATCGACGCTTCGAAGAGGCGCTGGACGAGGCGCGTCGCGCGGGTTTCCTCGGCGATAACATCCTCGGCACCGGCTTCTCGTTCGAGCTCTACGCGCATCACGGCTACGGCGCCTACATCTGCGGCGAAGAAACCGCGCTGCTCGAATCGCTCGAAGGCAAGAAGGGCCAGCCGCGCTTCAAGCCGCCGTTTCCGGCGAGCTTCGGCGTGTACGGCAAGCCCACGACGATCAACAACACCGAGACCTTCGCCGCGGTGCCGTTCCTGCTCGAAATCGGGCCGCAGGCCTACCTCGAGCTCGGCAAGCCGAACAACGGCGGCACGAAGATTTTCTCGGTGTCGGGCGACGTCGAGCGTCCGGGCAACTACGAGATCCCGCTCGGCACGCCGTTCTCGACGCTGATGGAACTGGCCGGCGGCATGCGCGGCGGCAAGAAGCTGAAGGCCGTCATTCCGGGCGGCTCGTCGGCGCCGGTCGTGCCGGGCGATCTGATGATGCAGACGGACATGGATTACGATTCGATCGCGAAGGCCGGCTCGATGCTCGGCTCGGGCGCGGTGATCGTCATGGACGAAACGCGCTGCATGGTGCGCTCGCTGCTGCGTCTGTCGTACTTCTACTATGAAGAGTCGTGCGGGCAGTGCACGCCGTGCCGCGAAGGCACAGGCTGGCTCTACCGCGTCGTGAATCGTATCGAGCACGGTCAGGGTCGCAAGGAAGATCTCGATCTGCTCAACTCCGTGGCCGAGAACATCATGGGCCGCACGATTTGCGCGCTCGGCGATGCGGCGGCGATGCCGGTGCGCGGCATGCTCAAGCATTACTGGGACGAATTCGAATATCACGTGGAGCACAAGCGTTGCCTCGTCGGTGGCCACGCGGGCGCTCCGGCTGCTGCCGACGCGGTGCTCGCATAACGGCTGGACCGTGAGCGTGACGGCTGCGCCGCACGAACCCATCGCTTCATTCCGACCGCCCGCCGAACGACCTTCGGCGGGCGGTTCAGCGAGCAAAAGATTGAGCGGTAATAGGTTAAGGACCATTCACCATCATGGTTGAACTTGAAATAGACGGGAAGAAGGTCGAGGTGCCCGAAGGCAGCATGGTG
>JBQCDS010000583.1:0-6826 GCA_051961035.1 Trinickia sp.
TCCGCGCGCGCGGCTTCGGGCTGCCCGGCATGCGCGCGCGTTGCGAAGGATTCGGCGGCGCTTTGCGCATCGCCTCGCGCCTGCGCGACGACGCCATGGGCCCGTGGCACGGCCCCTGGCCGGCCGACGCGCATGCGCTCGTCGCCCGCTCGGGCACGACCGTCCGCGCGCATTTTCTGTGGGCTGCCATCGCGCGCGAGCGCGGGGCGAAAAGCGAGGTGTGGCCTTCTCAAGCACCGCGTCACCCGCGCGAGGTACGGCGATGACGCTCAGGATCTTGCTGGTCGACGATCACGCCATCGTTCGCCAGGGCGTTCGTCAGCTGTTGCTGGACCACGGCATCGCACGCGAAGTCGTCGAAGCCGATACGGGCGCGCAGGCGCTCGCGAGTCTCGACGACGATCCGTTCGATGTGGTGCTGCTCGACATCTCCCTGCCCGACATGAACGGCGTGGAAGTGCTCAAGCGCGTGAAGCGTCGGGCGCCGCTCGTGCCCGTCATGATGTTCTCGATGTATCGCGAGGATCAGTACGCGGTGCGCTCGCTCAAGGCGGGCGCGGCCGGGTATTTGTCGAAGACGGTGACGGCCACCCAAATGATCGACGCGATCCGCCAGGTGGCGGCGGGCCGCAAATACGTGAGCCCGGCTCTGGCGGAGGCGCTCGCTGTCTACGTTTCCGTCGACAGCGACCAATTGCCGCACGAAAAGCTCTCCGACCGCGAATATCAGACGCTTTGCATGCTTGCCTCCGGCAAGCGGCTGACCGACATCGCCCATGCGCTGTCGCTGTCGGTGAAGACGGTGAGCGTGTATCGCACCCGGCTGCTCGAGAAGATGAAGCTCAGCAACAACGCCGAGCTGACGTTCTATGTCATGAGCAACCGGCTGGTCGACCTCAATCCGGCCATGGCGGGCTAAATCTAGGGCAGCACCGTTTGTCCCTAAGAATTTTCTGACTTTGCTTGCGTCGCAACCGGGTTTACTCGCGGCATGGGCTAGAATCCAGGGTTTTCCGCACCGAGTTGCACCTAAGGGTGCAACCCCTTGAGACCCTCCTCCCATGTCCGTATTCCGCAAGAAAGACGTCGAGCAGATGATCGCCGGTGCGCAGCGCACCGGCCTGAAGAAAGCGCTCGGTGCCCTCGATCTCACCTTCCTCGGCATCGGTGCCATTATCGGCACGGGCATTTTCGTGCTCACTGGCACGGGCGCCGTCCAGGCCGGCCCCGCCTTGATGATCGCTTTTCTGATCGCGGCCGTCGCTTGTGCGCTGTCCGGCCTCGCTTATGCGGAATTCGCTTCGACGATTCCCGTCGCCGGCTCCATCTATACGTACTCGTATGCCACGCTCGGCGAACTCGTGGCATGGATCATCGGCTGGGATCTGATGCTCGAATACGGGCTCGCCACCTCGGCCGTTTCGGTCGGCTGGTCGGGCTACCTGCAATCGCTCGTGGCCGGCTTCGGCCTTAAGCTGCCCGTAGCGCTGAGCGCCGCGCCAGGCGCTGTGCCGGGGGCGACGACGCTCTTCAACCTGCCGGCGTTCCTCGTCATGATGGCCATCACGGCGCTGCTATCCGTGGGCGTGCGCGAATCGACACGGATCAACAATCTCATGGTCGCGATCAAGGTGGCCGTGGTGCTCGCCGTGATCGCCGTTGGCGTGTTCCACGTCCAGCCGGCGAACTGGCACCCATTTATGCCGAACGGCTGGCATGGCGTGTTCGGTGCCGCAGCCGTCATGTTCTTTGCGTTCATCGGCTTCGATTCGGTTTCATCGGCCGCCGAGGAAGTGAAAAATCCGAAACGCGACTTGCCGATCGGCATCATCGCCTCGCTCGCCGTATGTGCCGTGCTGTATGTGGCAGTGGCCGCCGTCGTGACGGGCATCGTTCCTTCGCCGCAGTTCGCCGACATCTCCCACCCGGTTTCGTACGCGCTGCAAGTAGCGGGGCAGAACTGGGTGGCCGGCTTCATCGATCTGGGCGCCGTACTCGGCATGCTCACCGTCATTCTCGTCATGAGCTATGGGCAGACGCGGATCATCTTCGCGATGTCGCGCGACGGTCTTCTGCCGAAGGCGCTTTCGCGCGTGCATCCGCGTTTCGCCACGCCGTTTTTGACCACCTGGCTCGTCGGCATCTTCTTCGGGCTCGTCGGCGCGCTCGTACCGTTGAACGTGCTGGCCGAACTGATCAACATCGGCACGCTCGCCGCGTTCTCGATGGTCTCGATCGCAGTGCTCATCCTGCGCCGCACGCATCCGCACCTGCCGCGTGCGTTTCGCTGCCCGGGCGTGCCCGTCCTGCCGCTTCTGGCCGTCGCCGCGTGTGTCTTCTTGATGATCAACCTGCAATGGATCACCTGGGTCGCCTTCTTGGTGTGGCTCGCGATTGGTTTGGTGGTCTACTTCGGCTACTCGCGCAAGCATTCGCTGCTCGCGCGCACGGTAAGCACCGAGGCTCGGGTCGAATAACTGCCGCTGCCGCTGCCCCTGCCCCGCCCGGCCTCGGGCCGCCCCGCCTCATGCCGCCACGGCCGCTTCGGCGCCCGTGGCACCACCGTTCAAACGGCATCGCCGGCTCGCGCCGCGATGCCGTTTTTCTTTGCCCATTTCTTTGCACACGGCTTGCTGGCCCTTCCCCCATGCCGCCGCATGAACTCGCTCGCGCTGCGCGGTCCATAATGTTTAGGCTCTCTCGTTACAACGTCCGGCGCCTTCCGCTGATGGGGCGCTGGTCCTTCCCTCTTAAAGGAGGAGCATCGCAATGGAATTGACGGAAAGCTACACGCTGCCCGTGCCGCCGCAGCGGGCTTGGGAAGCACTGACCGACGCGGCGATTCTGCGCGCGTCCATTCCCGGCTGCGAGGACATCCAAGCCGATGGGGAAAACGGCTTCGCGCTGGCCGTGAATCTTGGGGCCGATGGGGTCGGTTCTCGATTCAAAGGGCGCGTACGGCTGACGGAAGTCGATACGCCGGGCGCCCGCACATTAGTGTTTCAACTCGATGCGCCGCAGGGCACGGCCAACGGCGGCGGGCCCCATGGCGCACGCCTGCGGCTCGAGGCCGATGGGGATGCCTCGAGCACGTTGCTCTACACGGCCTACGCACAGACGCTGCATGCGGACGGCCAGAGCCCGGCCGACGACCTCGTTCGCAAGGTCGCGGACGAATTTTTCAAGCGCTTCGCCGCGCATCTGACGGCATTCGACACGCCGCTGCCGAGCGATGCGCCGCAGGCGGCGGGGCCATCGGGACAACATCAGGCCGTGTTCGATTCGGCGCCTTCGGGCAAGGGGGGAAAGTCGTGGAAAGCGTGGACCTCGAGGTCCTGAATGCATGCACGCGCTGGCTAAGCGATGGGCAGCAAACGGTGCTCATGGCCACTGTCGTGCGCACGTGGGGCTCGTCGCCCCGCCCCGAGGGCGCGATGCTCGCGATTCGCGGGGACGGCCTCGTTGTCGGTTCGGTGTCGGGGGGGTGTATCGAGGATGACCTGATCGAGCGCATGCGTCGCGGCGAGATCGACATGACGCGGCCGAGCGTCGCGCGCTACGGTGTGGCCGCCGAGGAGGCGCACCGATTCGGGCTGCCGTGCGGCGGCACGCTCGAACTCGTGCTCGAACCGCTGACGCACGCAAGCGGCATCGACCTCTTATGCGACGCGCTCGGGCACGGGGCACTCGTGGCGCGCACGCTCGAGATGGCTACCGGGCGGGCTCATCTGGCCTCGGCTGTCGCCACCGACGGGGTTCGGTTCGACGGCGAGCGGCTTGTCACGATTCACGGCCCGCGCTATCGGATGCTCGTCATCGGCGCGGGGCAGCTCTCGCGCTACTTGGCGTCGATCGCGGTGGGGCTCGACTATCGCGTGACAGTCTGCGACCCGCGCGAGGCATTCATACACGACTGGCAGGTGCCGGGCACCGAACTCGTGCGGACCATGCCGGACGACACGGTGCTCGACATGAAGCTCGACGAGCGCTCGGCCGTGATCGCGCTAACGCATGATCCGAAGCTCGACGATCTTGCGCTGATGGAGGCGTTGAAAACCCCGGCGTTCTATGTCGGTGCGCTCGGTTCGCGACGCAATAACGCGGCACGGCGCGAGCGGCTGCGCGAGTTCGATCTGAGCGATGCGGAACTCGCACGGCTGCACGGGCCCGTCGGCATCTATATCGGCAGCCACACGCCGCCCGAAATCGCGATCTCGATCCTGGCGGAAGTCACGGCCGCAAAAAACGGCGTGTCGCTGCCGGCGATGCTGCAAGTGCAAGCGGCCAAGACCGCGAGGGAGCGGGCGGTGTGCGGCGTCTAGCGCTCGGTACGCGTTCTCGAGTTCGAATCGGGGCGACGCCGGCTAACTCGGCAACAGCGGCACCGTCGAAACGGAGGGCGTCGTTTCGTCGGCCGTAGCGGCCTCGGGCGATGCCGCGTCCGTTGCGTGGCCCTCGGCGTCCTCGCTTTCATCGGCCACCCCGCTCTCGAGCCGATAGAGCCACGCCAGCAGTTCCGCTACCGCTTGATACAGCTCTGGCGGGATGCGCGAATCGAGGTCGACCTGCATCAATAGCGAGACCATCTCCGGCGCCCGGTGGACATAGAGCCCCGCTTCCTGCGCGCGTTGAATGATCATCTCCGCCACGAGGCCGTAGCCCTTCGCCACGACGCGCGGGGCCTTGTCGCCGCCCTTGGCGTCGTAGGCCAGCGCCGCCGCGCTCTTGCGTCGTTCGCGCCGGCTCATGATCCGCTCCACTCGAACGGATCGTCGAACAAGCGGTCGATCGGCGAAGGCACCGGGCCGCGCTTGGCCGATGCATCGGCCTTGGCCGAATCGAGTCCGCCGTCACGCGCTTCCACATCCAATACGTCCGATAAATCCGGCATGTCCTTTGGCGCCTCGCGTGCCTCGCTCTCGGCCTGCGCCGCCGCGCGCGCATAGGCCGCCGTGGCGGCCGAAGCGGCGGCGCCCGCCCCGGCCGGGGCCACTCCGCCGATCTCGCGAATTTGCAAGCCGGCCAGCTCGATCCCCGCTGCCTGAAGCCGTCGGCCGAACGCCGCGCCGCCCGAACTTAGCCGCGCGGCGCCGCCGGGACTCGCCTGCACTCGGACCACGAGTTGCTTGCCGCTCAGCACGAGCTCCGCGTCGACGGTGCCGAGCGTCGGCAAGGCAAGCGTCACGCGTGTGCGCCAGCTTTGCTGCGCGTCGTCCTCCCCTTCGCCCGAACGGCCGCGTCGCTCGCGCTCCGGCTCGATCGTCCAGTCGAATTTCGCACCGGGCCATATCTCGCCCGTCCAGCGAAATTGCTGCGTGGCCAGCAAGTCGAGTTGTTGCCGCACGAGCGGGATCGTCGCCGGATGGAGCGAGGCGGCGATCGACGAGCGGATGTCGGGCGCCGCGCTAGCCGCAGGTCCCGCGTGCGAGCCACCGAAAGCGGCTTCTTCGAGAACAGCAGTCTGCGCGCCGCGCCAGCCGGCACCGCCGGCCGTGGAGCCGGAATACGGGCCGGCACCCACGTGCGCTCCCGCGCCGAGCGGCAGCGAGAACTGCGGCGGCAACTCGTGCGGCAGCCACCCGCCGCCCGCGGGGACGCCGCCGGCCGCCCCCTGCCAGCCGGGCATGCCGGCCGCGTTGCCCTGAGCCGCCGCATCGGGGGTCGAGCCGCTCCAACCGAGCGGAAGTTGCACCGCCTCGGCGGCAAGCCGCGTTTGCGGCTCGTTCGCGAGCGTTTCCGCGGAGTAAGCGCCACTTAGCCACTGCCCAAGATGCGATTCGTAAAACAGCCCTGATTCATTGACCGTATGCTCGAGCGCCTCGGCCAGCGCGTCCACCGGCATCGCCGTGGCCGCCGCGCCGATGGCGCTCGCCTCCACCGCCGAGCTCGTTTGCGCTTGCGCGGCGGCCGCTTTGGAAGCGGCGGCGCCGGACGCCGCGGGCGCACCGCTCGCCCCCGGCGTATCGATCGCGGGGGGCGCGGGCCAGATCGGCGCCTCGCCGATGACGGCAGGCGTCGCTTCGCCGCCGAAACGCGAAATGGCGTCCAGCGTCAGGGCAACTTCGGAAAGAATGGCTTGGGCGGAAGCGGGAGGCGGCGTGTCCGCCAACGCGGCGGGCGCGTCGGGAGCGGCGGGCGTGTTGACCGTGAGCCCCGTGGCGCCCGATTGGGCCGGGCTGGTACGCGAACCCGCGCCGACGCTGTCGAGCACGCTGTCGATGCGGCCGACTAGCATCGAGGCAAGGGCAGAGTCGATTCCTGTCATGCCGCTTCCTTGCGGCGGGCGACATGCGCCGCGGGCCGGGGAAAAAGGTTGGGTTAAGACCGAGTTCGAGGCTCAGCACCGGACGCTAGCGCGCGCCGAACATTTCCTTAAGCACGTTCGCGGGGCGCCGCGCCGAAAAGAACGCGGACAAGCGCGCGACGCTCGGATTGAGCAGATCCCGGATCGCCGCATCGTCGGCCAAGATCTGGCGGATCAGATCGTACTTGCGCAGCCGGTCATGCTCATCGAGCGGGACGCCCGCATCGACGTCGCGCAGGGCGTCGACAAGCGCGCGGTATTCCTCCTGCAGTTCCATCAACTCGGCCCAAAGGGCACGACGAGCCGCCGTCAACATCCGCGACGAGACGACGGCAATGGCCTCGTAACGAGCAAAATAATCTGCTTTGGAATTCATCGCTGCGCGTCCACCTGCCCCTGCTGCGCCGTCATCCGCGTGGCTTCCACGCCGATACCGATCCATGCTTCCTCGAGCGTCGCGAGCAGACCGTCCACTTCGATCAGCATCGCTTCGCTTTGATTGATGTTCGCCTCCAGCAAGCG
>JBQCDS010000584.1:0-3805 GCA_051961035.1 Trinickia sp.
TTCGCGTGCGGCGCAGCATGGAATAAGGCGTCGCGCGGTCAGTCCGGTGTGGCCACATACACTTGGGTGCCGGCGGTAGCGAGCGTCTCGGCCATGTCCGGCGGCGTGGGCTGATCGGTGAACAGCGCGTCGATCTGGTTCAGGTGGCCCTGGCGCACCAGCGCCGGGCGGCCGAATTTCGAGTGATCGGCGGCCAGAAAGACCGTGCGCGCATGCTCGATGATGGCTTCCGACACGCGCACCTCGCGGGTATCGAAATCGCGCAATGTGCCGTCGAGTTCGATGCTCGACGTGCCGATGATCGCAAAATCGACCTTGAATTGACGGATGAACTCGATGGCCAACTCGCCCACGATGCCCTTGTCCCACGGACGCACGATGCCGCCCGTCACGAGCAGCTCGCACTCCGGGTAGCCGCTCATCATGTTCGCGACGTTCAGGTTGTTCGTAATGACGCGCAGGCCTCGGTGGCGGTTCAGCGCGCGGGCGACTTCCTCCGTCGTCGTGCCGAGATTGATGAAGAGCGACGCCTGATCGGGAATGTGGGTGGCGACGAGCGTGGCGATGCGCCGCTTTTCGTCGTGGAACATGCGCTGGCGCGCGGTGTACGAGACGTTCTCCGAGCTCGTGGGCAGGCTCGCGCCGCCGTGATAGCGGCGCAGCAAGTTCATGTCGGAAAGCCAATTGACGTCGCGGCGGATCGTCTGCGGCGTGACGGCGAAATGCGAGGCGAGGTCGTCCACCGTCACGAACCCGTCGCGCTGCACCCAGTCGAGCAGTTCCTGTTGACGTGCGTTCAGGCTCAAGCGTGGGTCTCGGCTCATGGCGTGCGGCAGCAGGGCAGTGAAAGTCCCGGTATTGTAAGACCTTCGAGCATTCGCCTTTTGGGGCAAAAAACGTTTTCATAGCGAGAATGCGACATGAACCGCTTCAACTGGCACAACCCTTATCCGACGCCGCGCTTGCCGGTGTTCGCCCGCAACGTGGTATCGACATCGCATCCGCTCGCGGCTCAGGCCGGCTTGCGCGTGCTCTGGCAGGGCGGCAATGCGGTCGATGCCGCGATCGCCGCGGCGGCCGCGCTCACCGTGGTGGAACCCGTGTCGTGCGGCTTGGGGGGCGACGCGTTCGCGCTCGTCTGGGACGGCACGAAGCTGCACGGGCTCAATGCTTCCGGTGTGGCGCCGGCGGCTTGGAACGTCGATTACTTCAAACAGCGCTACGGCGAAGCCGGCGGTGTGGCCGTGCAGCCCAAGCGCGGCTGGGATACGGCCACCGTGCCTGGCGTGATCGCCGGATGGGAGGCGCTGCACGAGAAGTTCGGGTTGCTGCCGTTCGGCGACTTGATGGTGAGCGCGATCGATATCGCCGAGCGCGGCCATGCGGTGGCGAGCATCGTCGCGCAGAAGTGGGCCGCCGCCGTGCCGGAGCTCAAGGCGCAGCCTGGTTTTGCCGATACGTTCATGCCGCATGGGAGAGCGCCGCTCGTGAGCGAACTCGTACGCTTGCCCGATCATGCGCGAACGCTGCGGCTGCTGGCGACCCGAGGGCCGCGCGCATTCTATGAAGGGGAGCCGGCCGAGCGGATCGCGGCGTACGCGCGCGAGGGCGGCGGCGCGATGACGGCGCTCGACTTGGCCGGCTACCGACCGATGTGGGTCGAGCCGATCGGCAAAGCGTATCGTGGCTACACGGTGCATGAAATTCCGCCGAACGGGCAGGGTATCGCGGCGCTGATCGCCTTGGGCATTCTCGAACGGTTCGATCTGCCAGCGCTCCCGCGCGACGGCATCGAATCGCAGCACCTGCAGATCGAGGCGATGAAGCTCGCGTTCGCCGATGTCTACCGCTACGTGGCCGATCCGCGCGCGATGGAAGTGACGCCCGAGGAGATGCTCGCCGATACCTATCTCGCCTCGCGCGCCGCGCTGATCGATCCGACGCGGGCGACGCAGTTCAGCTTCGGTATGCCGCAGGCCGGTGGAACGATCTATCTCACCGCCGCGGACGAGCGCGGCATGATGGTGAGTTTCATCCAATCGAACTACATGGGTTTCGGCTCGGGCGTCGTCGTGCCGGGCACCGGCATCGCGCTGCAAAATCGCGGCTGCGGGTTTTCGATGGATCCGCGCTCGGCCAATGTCGTGGCCGGCGGCAAGCGACCGTTTCATACGATCATCCCCGCGTTCGTGACTGAGCACGTTGACGGGCAGCAGCGGCCCGTGATGAGTTTCGGCGTGATGGGCGGCGACATGCAGCCGCAAGGGCATCTGCAATCGATCGTGCGGATGCTCGATTACGGGCAGCAGCCGCAAGCGGCCTGCGATGCGCCGCGCTGGAAGGTCAATCGCGACTTCACGCTCGACATCGAATCGACATTCGATCGCGGTGTCGCGCGTGCGCTCGAAGCGCGCGGGCATCGGATCAAGGCGGTCGACGATCCCTATATGGATTTCGGCTCGGGACAGTACATCTGGAAGCTCTCGCACGACGAGCCCGAGCACGGTTATGTGGCTGCGAGCGATTCGCGGCGCGATGGGTTGGCGGCCGGGTTTTGAACGTCGCTATTCGTCGCGACGGCAACGCGAACAGACAGACATGCAAACAGCCAAGCGAGCGGGCGCGCACCTTGCGTCGTGTACGCGGATGGCCGGATGGCCGGATGGCCGCATGGACTGTTAGTCGGATGCGAGGCGGCGCGACGATTCGTTGGACAACATGGGGCGACGGATCCGCCCCGCGATAGTCGAGTCCTATTGGCATGATGGACATCGAAGCGTCGACGGCGATGCGGCGTGGGAGCCGTACCTCGCTGGGGGCGGGCGGAATCGAATTTAAATTTCCGCAATTTGAATCGATGGTCTAAATAATTGGTAATGCCGTTGTATCTCATATACGGCGCTCTTTCGGAACCGCGCTCAGGCTCGACGGTCAGTGCACCTGGAAAGCATGTTCCCCGGACTCCGGCTAACATCCGGAGGGATAACGTTCAACGAATTCGCCGTACCGCATATCGATTTCCGCAATGACACATTGCGCATAAAGGTGTGCGGCGCAAGTGCATCGGCGTATGCGGTTTTAGGAGCGCAACATGATGATCACCGACTCCCAACACGTGATGCCCTGGCGCATCGAAGACATCGACCTGACACGCATCGACCGTCAACGCGCCGCGGCCAACGAAGATCTGCTGCTGCTTTTGTGCGCGTGCTCGTTCATCGAGAGCGGCACCGATCTTTATACGAGCAATCTCACCGCGTACTTCAACGGCGACCCGGAAGTCTCCGCCTGGCTCAACCGCGAGTGGGAGCCCGAGGAGATGCAGCACGGCCGCGCGCTGAAGGCCTACATCGCTCACGTGTGGCCCGAGTTCGATTGGGATACGGCGTTTCGAAATTTCTTCGACGAATACTCGAAAACCTGCTCGATGGAAGAGTTCGAAAAGACACGCGCGCTCGAGATGGTCGCGCGCTGCGTCGTTGAAACGGGCACGGCCACGCTTTATCGCGCCATCAACGAATGCTCCGACGAGCCAGTGCTGAAAGAGATCACCGATCACATCCGCAGCGACGAAGTGCGCCACTACAAGCACTTTTTCAAGTACTTCAAGAAGTACAACTCGATCGAAGGCAATGGGCGTCTGGCTGTTCTCGGTGCGCTCATGCGCCGCGTCGCGGAACTCAAGAGCGAGGATTCGGAAATCGCATTGCGGCACGAGTTCGCGGTTCGCTATCCGGAGCGTGTGCATGATTCGGCCTACAACCGTGAGCGGACGGCACGCATCAGTTCACTCGTGCGGCGCAAT
>JBQCDS010000585.1:0-2745 GCA_051961035.1 Trinickia sp.
GCCGACGATCCCGCGCTGCTGCTCGGCTTGGCCCGCGCGCAGTTCGAGTTGGAGCGATACGCGGCTGCCGAGGCAACGCTCACGCGCCTATTTGCGGCCGATCCCCAGGCACGCGCTAAAGCCGAACCGGCTTTGCTGAATGCGCGTACATTGGCGGCGCTCGGCGCGCCCGGCACGCGCGCGGCATTCGACGCGGCGTTGGCTTGCGCGAGCGACGCCGCGCCTCGGTGCTTGTTCGCCGATTGGCTCGCGGCGCAGCCAGGTGAAGCGGATCGCCGGCGCGCCAGGGGGCTTTTCGAGGAAATCGTGCAGGACGGTAAGCACTGGCCTCGATATGCACGCGCTCACAACCGCGAATGGTTGCAGCGCGCGCAGGCGGCGCTGTCGGCACGGGAAGCGCAGTGAGTTGCGCTTGATCGATGGTGGCGCTAGCTAAAAGCCGCCCCGTCGCCGCGCCAAAAGAAAAGCGCCGGGGGCGTTGAGCCCACGGCGCCATGGCATGGCGCTACGGCGAGAAAGACACGCCGTAGCTCGTCAGCCGCTTACGTATTCACGGTGTCGGCCTCGTCCTTGAAGTCTTCGATTTGATCGAAGTTCATGTATTGGTAGATCTTGTCGCCGTTGGCATTCAGTACGCCCATATCCGCCATGTACTCGTCCTTGGTCGGAATCTTGCCGAGGCGCGAGCAGATCGCCGCCAATTCGGCCGAGCCGAGATACACGTTCGTGTTCTTGCCCAAACGGTTCGGGAAGTTGCGGGTCGAGGTGGACATGACCGTCGCGCCTTCTCGCACCTGTGCCTGGTTGCCCATGCACAGCGAGCAGCCCGGCATTTCGGTACGGGCACCGGCGGTGCCGAAAACCCCATAGTGACCTTCCTCGGTCAGTTGCTTCTGATCCATCTTGGTGGGCGGAGCCACCCACAGCTTGACCGGGATGTCGCGCTTGCCTTCCAAAAGTTTGGACGCGGCACGGAAGTGACCGATGTTCGTCATGCACGAGCCGATGAACACTTCGTCGATCTTCGCACCGGCCACATCGGACAGCGTTTTCACGTCGTCCGGATCGTTCGGGCAAGCGACGATCGGCTCATGGATGTCGGCAAGATCGATCTCGATGACGGCTGCGTACTCGGCGTCGGCATCGGGGGACAGCAGCTGCGGATCGGCCAGCCATTGCTCCATCGCCTTGATGCGGCGCTGGAGGCTGCGCGGGTCCTGGTAACCCTGCGCGATCATCCACTTGAGCAGCGTGACATTGCTGTTGAGGTATTCGATGATCGGCGCTTGATTGAGGTGGACCGTGCAACCGGCGGCCGAGCGCTCGGCGGAAGCGTCGGACAATTCGAACGCTTGTTCCACCTTCAGATCGGGCAGGCCTTCGATCTCGAGGATGCGGCCCGAGAAGATGTTCTTCTTGCCTTGCTTGGCAACCGTCAGCAGGCCTTGCTTGATGGCGTACAGCGGGATCGCGTTGACCAGATCGCGCAGCGTGACGCCCGGCTGCATCTTGCCCTTGAAGCGGACGAGCACCGATTCCGGCATGTCGAGCGGCATCGTGCCCGTTGCGGCTGCGAAAGCGACCAGGCCCGAGCCGGCCGGGAAGCTGATGCCGATCGGAAAGCGCGTGTGCGAATCGCCACCGGTGCCCACGGTGTCGGGCAGCAGCATGCGGTTCAGCCACGAGTGGATCACGCCGTCGCCCGGGCGCAGCGCAATGCCACCGCGCGTGCTGATGAAGTTCGGCAGGGTTTGGTGCGTCTTCACATCCACCGGCTTGGGATAGGCGGCGGTATGGCAAAACGACTGCATGACGAGATCGGCCGAGAAGCCGAGGCATGCCAGGTCTTTCAGTTCGTCGCGGGTCATCGGGCCCGTGGTGTCCTGTGACCCGACCGACGTCATCTTCGGTTCGCAGTACGTGCCCGGCCGGATCCCTTGGCCTTCCGGCAAGCCGCAGGCGCGGCCGACCATCTTCTGGGCCAGCGAGAAGCCCTTGCCGCTATCGGCCGGCTGCTGCGGCAGACGGAACAGGGTGGAGGGGGGCAGACCGAGCGCTTCGCGTGCCTTGGCAGTCAATCCGCGGCCGATGATGAGCGGAATGCGCCCGCCTGCGCGCACTTCGTCGAAGAGCACGTCGGATTTGACTTGAAACTCGGCGATGACTTCGCCGTTTTTGAGCGCCTTGCCTTCGTACGGGCGCAGTTCGACCACATCGCCCATTTCCATCTTCGATACGTCGAGTTCGATCGGCAGAGCGCCGGCATCTTCCATCGTGTTGTAGAAGATCGGGGCGATCTTGCCGCCCAGGCACACGCCACCGAAGCGCTTGTTCGGGATGAAGGGGATGTCTTCGCCCGTGAACCAAAGCACCGAATTGGTGGCGGACTTGCGCG
Organism: Trinickia sp.; assembly: GCA_051961035.1. Classification (GTDB taxonomy): domain Bacteria; phylum Pseudomonadota; class Gammaproteobacteria; order Burkholderiales; family Burkholderiaceae; genus Trinickia. The sequence continues at coordinate 2,396 of JBQCDS010000585.1, forward strand.
AGGATCCGGTGCCCACGACGTCGCCCACGTAGGCAACCAGGTGACCCTTTTCCTTCAGCGACTCGATGAATTTCACCGGCCCGCGCTTACCGTCCTCTTCCGGGGTGATACCCGGACGGGCGTTCTTGAGCATCGCCAGGGCGTGCATCGGGATATCCGGACGGGTGGTGGCATCCGGGGCGGGCGACAAGTCGTCGGTGTTGGTTTCGCCCGTTACCTTGAAAACGGTGATCGTCAGGCTTTGCGGCACTTCCGGACGGCTCGTGAACCATTCGGCGTCGGCCCAGCTTTGCATGACGGACTTCGCGTTGACGTTGCCCTTCTCGGCCAGTTCCTTGACGTCGTGGAAC
>JBQCDS010000586.1:0-7196 GCA_051961035.1 Trinickia sp.
CGCGGCTTGAACACGGCCGGCATCGCCCGTGGTGCATCATTTCTATCGCTCGCCGCTACCTCGACGATATTGCTCGCCGGATCGAACGCGAACCGCTCGCGGCCCCAGGGGCTCGCCGCTTCAATCAAGCGCCCAACCGGATCGTACCGATAGTCGATGTACCCGCGATTGCTATCTTCGATCTGCGTCAGTTGCCCGGCCGCATCGTAGCGGTAACGCCGATCGACGATCGGCATTGGCGCCTGCTCGCGCTGCAACGCCGTTTGAATCACGCGGCCCGCCGGATCGTAGACGGTTTGGTGTCCTAAACGACTGCCGAACGTGCGCCGCGTCTCGCGATGCAAATCGTCGCGTTCGAACTGAATCCGCTCTTCGCCATCGAGCGCCATGCCGTGCACGTGACCGGAGCCGTACGTGAGCCAATCGATCGCATGCCAATCGGGGCGAACGGTCCTTATCCGATTGCCAAGCTCATCGTACTGGTGATGCCAAACATAGCTGCGCGCTTGATCGAAGAGCGTATCGGCGTGGTGCTCGCGCACCAAATTGCCAACCGGATCGAAGAACCGTTGAATCCGGCTATAGCGGTTTTGCGCATCGATGAGCCGCCCGCTTTGGTCATAAGCGAAGCGCTCTTCGCTGGCGCCCGAGGTGCGCTTGGCGAGCCGGCCGCCGCGATCGTATTCGACTTGCGTGATTTGGCCGGCTTCGTCGATCGACGTGAGGCGCCCGCTTGCTGTGTCGTAGGCATAGCGCGTCGTTTTGCCGTCGAACGCCACTTCTTCGAGCAACCGCCCAACCGGGTCATAGCGGAAGTTGTACGTCGCTTGATTGGCATCGGTGAGCGTAGTCAGCCGCCCGAGCCGGTCATAGCGATACGCGATCGTCTGATCGAGCGCATCGATACGCGTGGCGATACGGCCCGCCGCATCATAGTGATAGCGCGTGCTACGCCCAAACTGATCGGTATGCCCGCGCAGCCTGCCCTCCGCGTCGTAATGGACTTTCTCGATGCCGGCGGGCGATTGCACTTGCGACAGTTGCCCGTTTTCCCCGTACAGGTACCGAGTGGCGTTGCCGGCCGCATCGGTCGTCTCGGTCAACCGCCCGTCAACGTCATATTTCCACTTCGTCGTCTTGCCCGAACAATCGGTATAGCGCGTGAGTTGCCCAGCGTCGTCGTAAGCGAGCACCTTGGTGCCGCCCTTGGCATCCTTGACCTTGGTCACGAGCCCTTGCGCGTTGTACCCGTATTCGGTCTTGTGCGCCAGCGGATCGCTCTGCGCCGTCAGATTGCCCTTGTCGTCGTACTCCTGCTGCCACACGTTGCCGTGCGGATCGGTGAGCGCCACCATTTGCGACTTGTCGTCATACGCCATCTCGACGGTGCTGCCGTCGGCACGATGGTGTCGCACCAAATTGCCGCGCGCATCGTAAGCCATGCGCTCGACGCTGCCGTCTCGGTGAATGTATTGCGTCAGATTGTCGTTCTGATCGCGGTACATCCATTCTTCGCTGCCGTCGGGATGGACGATCCGGAAGGTGTAGCCCTTGATGTCGAAGTCGTGCCGCGTGACTTGACCCAACGCATCGGTCACTTCAACGCGTCGTAGGTCAGGGTGCCAAACAAGCTGAACTTCATCGCTGCCGTCGTCGAGCCATTCGCGAATACATTTGGATTTTGGATCGGTCCCGTTCCACTCGAGATTGACGCCGCGCCCCGTGCGGTCCGTATAGCGCGTGACGAGGTGATGCTTGTACTGATACTGCCATTTGTTGTCGTAGCGATCGGCGGCGGCCACGAGATCGTTCTCGGCGTCATACGTGTAACGCGCGAGCTGAGCCACTAGATCACCGTTGCGATCGTATTGCCCGGCCTCGATGATTCGCGAGCGATCGTCATACTTGAACGCCACTTGCGTATGGGAAGACACGAGCCGGAACAATCGCCCTTGCTCGTCATAGCCGAGCGCGATTTGATTGCCTTTGCGATCGCGGATCAACGATAGCCGAAAGCGGTCGCCGTCTTTCTCGAAGAGTTCAAGTAAGTCGTACCCGCGCGTGAGCGCAAGCTGATGCTCGTCGATCCGTTTCAGCGCCAGATCTTCCGAAAGGTCGTCGCGATGCTCACCGGGCGCGAGCAGCGGGTAGGAGATGCTGCGCCCCGCCGCGTCGTGATAAATGAGTTTCGATTCGGCTTCGCGAATGTCGAACCGTGTCGTATAAGGTGTTATCCACCGCGCCCCTAAAGGACCATGCTCGTCGTTCGCATCGAAGAACGACCGGTAGGTGCGCTGCCAGACGATGGGCATCGGCCCGCCGATGGTGAAATCGACATGTTCGATCGTCTCGTCGCCGAGCGCGAAGCCGATCGAGCGCGGTGTCGCCTGCGCGGGCGACGCGATGGGGCAATTGAGCTTGCAGTTTGACGCGCCCGGGTGCTTGGCTTGCGCGGTCTTCTCGATCGATTCGAGCGCGCCTTCTTCGCGCTCTTTAACCACGCGCGTCTTGCCCTTTGAAGGAATCCCCACCACATGATGATGATGCGTCTTGATCTCGCGCCAGCGCTGAACGCCCTGTTCGGCGATTTGAATGAGCCAGCCGATTTGGCCGACCTCATTGCCGTTCAGACTACGCACGCGCGCTTGCACTTCGGGAATGCGTTTGCGCACATCCTCGGAGAAGGCCCTCAAATCATGCCCGTAGTTGGCGTCGCCGGCCTTGGCCAGGTGCGTGCCGGCGTTGATCGTCTCTTTGCCTTCGATCTTGATCCAATCGACGATCATGCCGCCGATACCGTGCAGCGCCTGCTTGGCGTCATACGCGGCGAATCCCGCAGCGGCCTGATCGGCATGGCGTGCAACGGACCGAACGTTGCCCGCGATGCTGAACTCCTTATCGCCGGCCGCCTTCGCAAAGAGATCGGCGAGCGCCGTCATCAATTCGCCGATGAGCTTGGCGCACTTCTCGAGCATGTCGGTGAGCGCGTTCTTGACCAATGTCAGGAACGACTCGATTTCGCCGGCATAACGTTCGTAAAGATTGGCCGCGAGTACATTGACCACGGCCGTGGTTAGGACTTGGGCACCGCCTTCGAGCGCGGCTTTGCCGCTTCTGGCCACTTCCTCGCGAATGAGTTTGAGCATCGGCCGGGCACCGATGCGCAACTCGGCCGTGCCGAGCGGCACCGGCACGATGCCGATCAAATCGAGCCCGAGATTGAGCCAATCGAATGCCTCGATCGGCTTATTGCCGTGCTCGATCATCGCCTTGATGTCCAGCACGACATCGACGGCAGCGAAGATATTGGCCAACACCGGCACGGTTTGCGCAACCGTCTCTAACCGATCGACGGTAATGAGATCGTGGCTGACATTGCGCAGCCAAATATCCAACTCGTGGATGGCGGCGGAGACATCCTCGCGATGAATCTGGCTTAGGGGGGAGACGAACGTGTCGGTCGGCTTCGGTTGCAATGCGGTCGCTTCGGCCATGGCGATTGTTTTGTTTTTTTAGAATCGATCAGTTGGTTTGGAGTACTAACGTTCGTCTCATTCGATCCGGTACTAGCCGAACTTGGGCATCGAGAACGACCCGAGCCCGCCTTGCGCCAGTTGCCCAAGCGCCGGCATTGCAGAGCCGAGTTGGCTAGCGCCCGATAGCGCGCTTTGCGCGCGGGCAGGCAATACCTTGGCCATCGCTTGTTCCGCGAAGCCCAGGCCTTTGCTCATCGCCGCCTTAGTCAGCGAAGCGGGCTCGCCGCTACCCAACTGCGACGCCAACCCCGCTGTGCCTTGTGCCGCGCCGTTTGCAGACGGCATAAGCCCGTCGATCGGCGCGCTCGCCGCAGCGGTTGCGCCATCGTCGGCTTCGCCAGAGCTAGAGCCGGATGCATCCTCTTTCGGCCACTTCGGCATCGCGAACTTACTCGCCGTTTGATCTTGCGTACGCGGATCTTTGTCGAACTTCACCTGTACGACGCTCGACGGCAACCCGCTCACGATCGTGTGTCCGCTCGCATCGAGCGCGCCTTTGTTCAACAGCGTGCCGTTCGCATCGAAGACGGAAAAGGCGCCGCCCTTCACGGCCTCTTCATTCGCATATTTGTGCAACAGTTCGAGCTGACCGGGCGCATCGGGCCGCGATGACGGCAACGGGTAGCCCATGCTCGCCGGCCCATTGAAAAGCCGCTGCGCACCTTTTACGTCGACGGTTCCGGGCGCGTGCACTTCGATATTGCCGCCCGCGATCTTGATGTAGGCCCCGCCGCTCGTCAGTAAGATGCCTTGGTCGGCGGCGATCTCGATGCTGTCGGTCGTCGACACGACTTTCACGGCCTTTTGCGCGGTCAATTCGATGTTGTCCGACTGCGCTCGAACTTCGACCTTGCCCTTCGCGGCGAATAGCTTCATGCCCGCGTTTTGCACGAACAAGCTGAGCTTTTCGCCTACGCTGGCCAGCAACGATTTCCCCGCTGCAATATGCGTGCTTTGGCCGCTGACTAAGTTCACGTGATCCGTGGCCGAGACGTGAACCGATTGCTGGGTGGACATGCCGATGCCCGCCGGGCTGCCGAACAGCAGCACGGGCCGATCGAAGCCATTGGCATTGCCGGTGCCGCCACCAGCGGTGCGCCCTTTACTGACCTCGGCACCCGCGACGTTTTTTTTCGTCGCGTCGGTATAGGCGCGCATGGCCTCATACCCGTCCTTGAGACTTTCCGCTTGATGCTGCTCGCTTGCCTGCGACAGCGCCTCGACTACGCTTTCAGCGTCGATCAATTGGCTCTGCGATTCGCTCACGTCGAGCGGCTGGCTTGCCTGCGTCTTGGCGTACGTGGAGACGTAAAGCCCTTGTCCAGCCCGAATCGCGCCGTACGCGGCCGACTTCAAATCGAAGCCGGTGCCCAAGTACGCGCCGCGCGTGTTGTTCGTGTGGTCGACGAGATAGCCCAGGTGCAAGTGAGAATCGGCGCTCGTCGAATAGAGGTGAATGCGGTTTTGTCCCGTGGCGTCGTCCATCACGAGCTGATTGAACCCGCTGCCCGCATACTCCTTCGAGCGGAACCCGGACAGCAACCCGTGCGTGTGCCATGTTGGCGGTGTCGCGCCGCCGTGCATGCGGCTCATGATGACCGGACGATCGCAATCGCCGCCCATGAAGCCGACGATAACTTCGTCGCCCTTGCGCAGCGGGTAGTGCCCGCCGCGATCGCTGCCGGCGTCGGGGAAGGCGGCACGCACCCAAACCGAGGCGCCTTCGTCGCCGTCGTTGCGCCGATTCCAAGGGAACCATACCTTCACGCGGTTCAACGAATCCGTATAGATCTCTTCGTCGCTCGGCCCTGCGACAAGGCCCGATTGCAGCCCCATGACGGGCTTGTGATGTTCGAGCGGGCTGCGAAATGGCGTACGTCGCGGCTGCGCCTCGATTTCGACCTGAAAAAATCCCTCGCTTCCGTCAGGATGCTTGACCGCGACGCCATCGATGCTCGTGGACGCGACATGAGCGACTTCCGACTGCAAGCTTTCCGGAAAATCCGCGACGCCGTCCATGCCCGGCAGATTGTTGCGCATCGTCCACGTCGTTGCCAGGATCACGAACTCACGCGCTTGCTCCGGTTCTCGATCGTGAATCGGATGGCCTGTCAGTGTGAACCAATAACCGGGGCTGGCCGAGCGCACGCTGCCGATTCCGTGATAACGCTTCGCTTGCGATCGCCACGCTTCGGTGCGTACGCTAGCCTGATGCGCGCCGCGCTCGCTCGCGCCCCAGGCATAGGCGCCCGTGTAGTCGTACACCTCGCCTTGCACCGGGATATCCTCGCGTGCATTCGTGTCGCTGACGACTTCCTTCGACAAATCGGGCCGCTTGTAATCGAAGGTGCGCGCGGTGAGCGTGGCGCTTTGAATCTGCTGTTGCTCTTTCCACTGAGTGAGACCATCGGCTTCCTCGCGCAGCCCCGTTCGGCGAAACTGCACGGTGTTCGGCGTCAGCCCGGGCAGCAGGTAGGCATCGTCCATCAATACGAGGGAGTGCGATTGACCATCGTTCGCTTGTTCGAAACGGCCGAAGACACCGGCTTCCTCCAAGCTGCGATGCACGAAGTTCCAGTCGTATTCCCACTGCACGCGATTCGAATAGGTGGGCATTGGCTGGCGCAAATCGAATCGATAGGCGCCTTGCGCTTGCGGATGCTGATCGAAGACGTCGGCCAGAATCTGCTCGCCCGTTTGCTCTTGCCAATCGCGCATGTCGCGCCGCAGCCTCAAAAAGTAAAGCCACGACGAAAATCTCAATTGGTAGTAGGTGAGCGATCCATCGGTGCCTAAACGGCTGAATGCGTGGACATAGCCGTGATGCGGCAAATAGCTCCCGTCGCTTTGCTGTAGCCACAGCGTGACAGGCTGACCAATCAACGAATCCAGCTTGATTTCGCTGCCGTGGATGGAGGCGGCATCGACAATAAATTCGTAATCGCGCCCAAGCCGCGCGCTGCCCTTTGCCTGGAGCGGCGCGAGCCAATCCGCGCCGAGCGGCGTATCGAGCTTGAGCAGCCGATTGCGCTGAGCGGCGCCGTAATAAAGGGCGTCGAAAAGAGTATTGGAATTCATTGCCGCCGGTCCTTTGATAGCGAGGCTGCGTCACATTCGGCAGCGCGAGGCGAGATTTTAATAGAGCTACGTGACGAAATCGATAGCCAATTGCTTCAACTTGGGCCCTGGCTGGATGAGTCGAATTAAGTCGAACCGCAAAGCGCCGGCAACCTAATCGTTTGCAGAAAAAAATACGGGCGCCGTAATTTGACGGCGCCCGTATCGGCAATTTTTTCTAATATAAAGAGATGTCTGTCTATCTAAATTTTTGCGAGTGCATTACCAACCTAATGCTTTGCGGATCATTTGCAGCGCGGCGGCCAGCACGAACAGCAGGACGGCAATGCGGAAGGCGTGGGGCGGCAGCTTGTCGCGAAGCGGTTTGGCGATTTGGATCCCCGCGATGACGGGAATACTGGCGGCGGCGGAAATCAGCAAGTCGGTGCTCGACGCATGAGCGCCGCTTTTGAAAGCCAGCAGCAGCGTGACGATTGAGACGACGAGAATGATGGCCATCTGCTTGGTGAACACTTTTCCGCGCGCACCGGAAGCAATGAGATAAATCGCGAGCAGTGGGCCCGGGATCGACGCAATGCTTTC
>JBQCDS010000587.1:0-6586 GCA_051961035.1 Trinickia sp.
GGGAACGGAGCGGTTATTCACTACGGGGGATTTCTTCATTGCGCGAAACGACGCCCTATTGAATACATTTCATTGCGCGGATTTTCAGCAGGAAATGATATCGAGGTCCGGTATGAACCACGCGCGATTTATACCGGGATGAATGCGGTGGAGAGAGCCAGGTCCCGCCTGGGCGAAGACCGCTATAGGTTGCTCACCAATAACTGCGAACACTTTTGCACATGGTGCGTGCTGGGTGTGGGGCGCAGCGAGCAGGTATGCCGATGCCTGAGGAACCCATGGTTCGGGATCCAGACGCTGTTCGCACTCGCCAGCGAGCGATGGACGCGTCCTGCGACCGCGCGGAGCGAAAGGGCAGGGACAACACGGTTTTCCCTGCAATGTGTCGCTGAGGTCGCTTCGAACGCACGCCGTCATATTCGGCAAAGCATCTTTTCAATTCACTATCGAACAGGCCAGAGGATGAGCGTTCAGTCGAATACTAGTCAGTGCGCATCACGCGCGCTGCATCTAGGCATGCCGGTGATGTTCGCGATCGCACTCTCGGCGTGCGTCGGTTACTCCGGCATCCACAGCGACGCTAAGACAGCCGAGCCGCAGCAATATGCGACGCGGCAAAGCCTTCCCTCCGAACAAGGCCATTGGCCGGCCGCCAATTGGGCCGACCAGTTCGGTGACGCGCAACTGAAGGCGCTCATCGACGAAGCGTTGGCGCACAGCCCCACCCTCGACGAGGCGCGTGCCCGCGTTGCGGCCGCGGCGGCATACAGCGAAACGGCGAAAGCCAGCACGATGCCGCGCATCGACGCCAGCTATTCGCTCACGCGTCAACAGTTCTCGAATACCACATTCATGCCCCCTGCGTTTGGTGGTTCGTGGCAGACCGAGAACAAGGGCCTGCTGAGTGCTTCCTATGATCTCGACCTGTGGGGCAAAAAACGCGAAGCGATGAAAGCGGCACTTTCGCAGCATCAAGCGGCACAGGCCGACGCGCAATTCGTCAAGCTGACGCTGACGACCGCGATTGCCCGCAGCTACAACCAACTCGCGCGTCAGTATGCGCTGCGTGACATCGCGCGAGAGGAAATCACGCAGCGTGAGCAGATCGACCGGATCACGGCGGGACGGATCGCGACGGGACTGGATACGGAAGTCGAGCGCAAGACGTCGCAGGCCAATCTGGCGACGAGCCGCGCCGCGCTGAAATCGCTCGACGGACAGATTCTCTCGACGCGCTATCAGATCGCTGCGCTGCTCGGTGCGGGCCCGGACCGCGGCTTGCAGATCACGCGCCCGACGCTAGGCGCGGGCGACGAGGTGCGCTTGCCCGACAATCTCCCCGCCGACCTCCTGAGTCGCCGGCCAGACATCGTGGCCGCGCGCTGGCGCGTCGATGCAATGACGCACGACGTGAAGGAAGCGAAGGCAGAGTTCTACCCCGACATCAACCTGAGCGCGGCAATCGGGCTCGACGCTTTCGGTTTCGGCCGCTTTCTGACAGCGGCGAGCCGCATGGCATCGGTCGGACCGGCCATTCATCTGCCCATCTTTGACGCAGGCGAGATGCGCGCGCAACTCAAGGGCCGCTACGCTGACTTCGACTACGCCGTCGCGACGTACAACCAGTCGCTTGTGCGCGCGCTGAGCGAAGTCGCCACGCAACTCGCCCGCGTGCGTTCGACGGATGCCCAGATTGTCGACGCGCAGACCGCACAGGACGCCGCGCGCCAGGCCGACACGCTTGCGCTTGCCCAATACAAGGGCGGTCTGACGAACCAGTTGACGGTCTTGAATGCCGACGTCAACGCGCTCTCCGCCGATCAGGCCGTCGTGAATTTGCGCATGAACCGCCGCGATCAGCAGATCGCACTGGCCTCCGCGCTCGGCGGCGGCTTCGTCGATACGTCGAATGCAGCGTCAACGTCAACGCCAGCGTCAGCGCCACGCGCCGATGCGTCCCGACGCAACACGCCTGTCGCCGCCGCGCGTTGAGCGGCGCCCCATCGAATCTGCCTGGAGGATTGAAATGAACGACGTCAACGCTGCGGTGCGCCAGCAGACACGGACGGCGACTGCGAAACAAGACCAAGCGGCTGCTGCGGAAGCGACAGCCCCGAGTGGTTCGGACACACGCAAGCGCACGGTGCTGCTCTCGCTGCTCGGCCTGGTAGTCGTGGTGGCGGCGGCAGCCTATGCTGCCTACTACATGACGTATGCGCGTTACCACGAGTCCACTGACGATGCGTACGTCAGCGGCAACCTCGTGCAACTGACACCGCAGGTGACGGGCACCGTTATTTCCGTGAACGCGGACGATACACAGATCGTGAAGGCCGGCGACCCCGTCGTTGTGCTCGATAACGCGGATGCCAAAGTCGCGCTCGGCAACGCAGAGGCGATGCTCGGGCAGACCGTGCGACAGGTGAGCCGCCTCTATGTGAACAACGACTTCTACGCCGCGAACGTCGCGCAGAAACAGTCCGAGCTGGTTCGTGCGCAGGAGGATCTGCGCCGCCGCCTGGCCGTCGCCGATACGGGCGCCGTGTCGGCCGAAGACATCGCGCACGCGCGTGACGCGGTGACGGCCGCCCAGGCAGCGCTCGATGCCGCGCGTCAACAGGCGCAAGCCAACCGCGCGTTGACCGACGGCACGACGATCGCTCGGCACCCGAACGTGCAAGCTGCCGCGTCGAAAGTGCGCGATGCGTATCTCGCCTATGCGCGCGACACGCTCCCGGCACCCGTCACAGGTTATGTCGCGAAGCGTTCCGTGCAGGTCGGACAGCGCGTGTCGCCGGGCACGCCGTTGATGGCAATTGTGCCGCTTGATGGTGTATGGGTCGATGCGAACTACAAGGAAAGCCAGTTGCGCAACATGCGCATCGGTCAACCGGCCACGCTGACTGCCGATCTGTACGGCGGCAAGGTGACCTACCACGGCCGCGTAGTCGGCTTCTCGGCCGGTACCGGCAGCGCCTTCGCGAGTTTGCCCGCACAGAATGCGACGGGCAACTGGATCAAGATCGTGCAGCGTCTACCCGCGCGCATCCGGCTCGACCGGAAGGAACTCGAAGCGCATCCCCTGCGCATCGGGCTGTCGATGAGCGTCGACGTGGATACGCACGACGACACGGGCCCACAGCTCGGCGCGGCCGTGAACACGACATATCGCACGGATGTGTTCGCTCGATACGGCGCCCAGGCAGATGCCGAGATCGAGAAGATCATCGCGCAGAACAGTGCTCCATTGCATGCGGAGTCCAAGGCGAGCGTCGTATCGTCGATGCCGTCCGCAAAGCGCGATCCAGGTGAAAAGAGCGCTGCCGGGCGGCATGCCGGCTAAATCGCATCCCGGCGCGTACCCCATGGTCGTGCCTGGGTTTGTTCAGTGTTCAATAGTGTGACCGGCCAGACGCGCAAGCCATGCCTGTCGAAGACTTCAGACTGGAAGCGAGATGAATCCCCCGATGCAACATATCCCCCCGCCGCTGACCGGCGCAAAGCTGGTGCTCGCAACCATCGCTGTTGCGCTCGCGACCTTTATGAATGTGCTCGATTCATCGATTGCAAACGTTGCGATTCCAACCATCTCGGGCAACCTCGGCATATCCGTCGACGAGGGCACATGGGTGATCACACTGTTCTCGGCGGCCAATGCTGTCGCGATTCCGCTGACGGGCTGGCTGACCCAGCGCATCGGTCAGATCAAACTCTTTGTCGCTGCAATCCTGTTGTTCGTGTTTTCGTCGTGGCTGTGCGGGATCGCGCCTAACCTGATCGTGCTTCTCGCTGCCCGCGTGTTGCAGGGCGCGGTCGCGGGCCCGCTCATTCCGCTTTCGCAGGCCATTTTGCTCGGATCGTATCCGAAGGAAAGAAGTTCGACCGCGCTCGCGCTGTGGGCGATGACGGCGACGGTCGGGCCGATTGCGGGCCCTGCGCTGGGCGGCTGGATCACCGACAGTTATAGCTGGTCGTGGATCTTCTATATCAACATTCCCGTGGGTCTGTTCGCTGCCGCCGTGACTTGGGCGATCTACCGCGATCGCGACTCTCGAACACGCAAGCTTCCTATCGACAAAGTTGGCCTGCTGTCGCTGATCGCATGGGTCGCGTCGCTGCAGATCATGCTCGATAAGGGCAGGGATCTCGACTGGTTTAGCTCGCCGGTGATTTGCACGCTCGCCGTCGTCGCTGCCGTCAGCTTCCTGTTTTTCCTGATCTGGGAGTTCACGGAGAAAAACCCGATCGTCGACCTTCGCCTGTTTGCAGAACGCAATTTCCGCGGCGGGACGATTGCGATCTCCGTCTCGTACGCCGTGTTCTTCGCGAATCTCGTGATCTTGCCTCAGTGGATTCAGGGTTATCTCGGCTACCGTTCGGTGGATGCCGGAATCGTGACGGCGCCGCTCGGAATCTTCGCCGTGCTGCTTGCGCCGGTGATGGCGAAGATCATGCCGAAATCCGATGCACGAGTGCTGGCAACGCTGGCCTTCCTCGGTTTTGCAGGCGTGTTCTTCATGCGTTCGCGTTACACGACGAGCATCGACCCTTTCACCCTCGTGCTGCCGACACTGCTGCAAGGCATTCCCATGGCGCTTTTCTTTACGCCGCTGACCGCGATCATCCTGTCCGGACTGTCGCCCGACAGAATTCCGGCGGCTGCGGGGCTGTCCAATTTTGTGCGCGTGTTCGCGGGAGGGGTCGGCACATCGTTGATTTCCACGGGCTGGAACGACCGCACGATCCTGCACCATGCGCGGCTTGTCGAACAGTCGAGCATCAACAACGACATCTATATGCGTGCCGTCACGAACCTGCACGCCACGCTCGGCGGCAGCATGGGTCGGACCACGGCGTTCTTCGAGCACTCGCTGAATGCACAGGCCGCGATGCTCGGGCTGAACGATATCTTCTGGCTCTCGTCGATCATCTTCATTGCAATCGTGCCGCTGGTCTGGCTCACCAAGCCCGCGAGGGGCGGAGCTGCGGCGGCAGCGGGTGCGCACTGAGTGCGTCGCGTTAGGGTTCGCCCGCGTCGTCCAGCGGCGCAAGCGTGACGACGTTCTCAATGCCTTGCCGAGCCATTTTCGTGTAAGGGCAGTAACGTTCGGTGTTCCGCACGAGTTCCCCGGCGACGGCACGCTCGATGCCAGGCAAACGCACGCGGGTGTGCGCCTTCAGCATGAATAGGCCATCGACCGGGTCGCGATCGAAGTCGACCCTGACTTCCACCGAGGCGCCGGGAATCGGAATGCCGGCCCGTGCCGCAAGCAGACTCAGGGCGCCATGAAAGCAGGCCGCATAACCCGCCGCGAATAGCTGCTCCGGATTGGTGCCGCCGCCGGGCCCACCGAGCGCCGTCGGCATTCTCAAGTCGACTGTGAACTGGCCATCATCGGAGCGGGCGATACCCGAGGCGCGCCCGTGCGCCGCTTCGCCGCCGGTCACGGTGACAGCGGTTGAATACAGAGTTTGCGCGTCTTGCCCGTAATGCTTGTCGAGCAGTGTCAGCGGCGGTGGACGCAATGTGGTCATGGCGCGCCTCGTAGGTGCTTGCCGCTCATTTCGCGGCGTGCGTTTCTTTGAATTGCTTTCGGTCCTTCGCGCGGTACTTTGTTCACGACGGACGGGTCGCGAATGGCGTTCCGGCCGTACAGCAAGCATCATAGGCGTGGGCCATACCACGCGGTAGGGCTGTTCAGGGACCCACCGTGTTGCCCCGGAAGCATCAGTGAAGGCAGCGTTTCCCCGTGCGTCGTTATTCGACTGTCGACAGCGTTGTCATCGTCAGATCGTGCAGGTCGAGCGCTCTCGTGTGCTCGATCATGTAGTCGATGAACACACGGATCCGGGCAGGAAGATGCTTGCGGCTCAGATAGCAGACGTAGTGGCCACCGTCGTCGGGGGCGTGCTGCGGGAGGCAGTGCAGGAGTTGCCCGTTCGCAAGGAGATCGCAGACCTGATAGGCCGGCAACTGCGCGATGCCCAGCCCGTCGAGTACCGCCTGCAGGATCAACTCGGCATCGTTGAACGTGTGCAGCGCCGCGGGCTGTCGTCGCTGTGCGACCCCGTCGACCTTGAATTCCCATGCCCTGACGCGGCCTGCCGCCGTCCGGAAGTTGATGCAGCGGTGATCTGCGAGTTCATCGACATGCCGCGGCAATCCGTGAGTCCGTGCATAGGCTGGCGCCGCGCAGACGACCATCTGCATCGGAATCAGTTGCCGCGCCACGATCCCACTGTCCTCCATGAGTCCATCGCGAAACGATACGTCTACGCGATCGGCAGTGAAATCGGCGGGGCGATCGTTGAGCAGCAATTCCAGCGTTATCTCGGGGTATTGTGTGTGAAAGCCGCGCAGCAGCGGCGCGACGATCTTGCGGCCGAAGCCGGGCGTCGAGCCGATGCGCAGATGGCCGCGCGGCGGCCCGTTGCGCAGTTCCCGCATGTCCTCCAGCGCCTGAACGATGCGCTCCATGCCTGGCCGGCAGTTCTCGTAGAAGAGTTCGCCCTCGCGCGTCAACGACGTACTGCGTGTCGTGCGCAGGAAAAGACGCGTGTCGAGCTGCGCCTCGAGTTTTTGCAC
>JBQCDS010000588.1:0-9525 GCA_051961035.1 Trinickia sp.
GTTCGCGGCCGCATTGGAACTCCTCAATTCCGGCGATTTGCTGCATAACCTGCACGATAGTCTCATGCGTGAGGGCGTCGCATTCGTCTGGGCGTGCGTGGCGATACCGATCGGTATTGCGATGAGCTGGTGGCCGCTTGTGGAGGAGCAACTGGACCCCGTGCTGGAAATCCTGCGGCCGGTACCCCCGCTCGCATGGATTCCGCTGTCGATCCTGTGGTTCGGCATAGGCGACACGCAGAACGAATTCATCATTTTTCTCGGCATCTTCTTTCCTATCCTGCTGAACACCGTTACCGGCGTCAAAGGTATCGAGCCGAATTTGGTTCGCGCCGCACGCTGTCTCGGCGCCCCGGAATGGAAAATTTTGTGGCGCGTCGTATTGAGGGCGGCACTTCCGCAGATCATGACGGGCGTGCGCGTTGGGCTTGGTGTCGGCTGGATGGCATTGGTGGCCGCGGAGCTCGTCGGCGCAATTTCCGGCCTTGGCTTCATGATCAACGACGCGCGCACCATCCTACGAACCGACTACATTCTCGTCGGCATGGCGACGATCGGTTTGGTCGGCTTTTTCATCGATCGCGCGATACGACTGGCCATGCGCAAGTTGTTGCCGTGGTCGCGCACCGGCAAATGAGTTTATCAGCGGTTCAACAGGCGTGGAGGCCATCATGAGCGTTGTCAGCATCAAGAACGTCACGAAGGTATACCGTGGCCACGGTCCGGCCGATGAGCCGGTGCTGGCGCTCGACAACGTCAGCTTCCAGGTGGGGGATCACGAATTTTGCTCGATTCTCGGACACAGCGGTTGCGGCAAGACCACGTTGCTGAATATGCTGGCGGGCTTCGAGACGCCGACGCGCGGAGAAATGAGTGTGGATGGCAAGCCCGTCGGAAAGCCCACGTGGGAGCGTACTGTCATCTTCCAGGACTATGCGTTGTTTCCATGGATGACGGTCGAGCAAAACATCTTGTTCGGCCTCGAGATGAAGAAGGTGCCCGCGCCGGAGAGGCGCGAAATCGTACGCCGGGAGATCGAACTCGTCGGCCTCGCCGGCTTCGAGAAGCGCTACCCGCATCAGCTTTCGGGTGGAATGAAGCAACGCGTGTCGATCGCACGCGCGCTCGCCCTGGAACCGAGCGTGCTGCTGATGGACGAGCCGTTCGCCGCGCTCGATGCGCAAAATCGTGCGGCGATGCAGGAGGAACTGGGCCGCCTGATTGCATCGAGCGACGTGCGTGGACGAAAGACGATGATTCTCGTCACACACAGCATCGAAGAGGCGATCATTCTGTCCGATCGCATCATCGTGCTCAGCCGTCGCCCTGGCAGGGTGAAAGCGAACGTGGAGGTGAAGTTGCCGCGGCCACGCAACGAAGCGGATCAGGCATTCATCGAGTTGAAGATGCAACTGCGCGACCTCATTCATAGCGAGTACCAGGTGGAGCAATGAATGAACTGCGCATTCCTTGTCTCGACCCAGTCCGTGCGCCCTGAGTCAGCGCCTTTCCATGACGTGACCTGCACGGAGCTGCCGGCTGCTTTGCGGCGGATGAACCCATGATGGGCTCCTTGGCGAGCGTGCTCGGCATCTCGGTGTTGGGTGGTCTCATACGGGGAATTACAGGATTCGGCGGGTCGCTCGTCATGACGCCGATTCTGACCATGGTCTTCAGTCCGAGGCAGGTCGTCCCCGCCGTGCTGCTGCTCGAAGCCTTCGCTGCGATTCCGATGCTGATCAAGGCCAACGCGCTCGCGCACTATCGTGTCCTTGCACCGATTTGCATCGCTTCGTTCATGACGCTTCCGCTCGGCGCGTACGTTTTGCTTCACGCGGAGCCCGGCGCGCTTCGGCGGGGCATTTCGGCGATGGTGATCGTGTTTTCCGCGCTGCTGCTCTGCGGTGTCCGCTATCGAGGCCCCAGGCCGGCGGCGTTGTCCGCGGGGTTGGGCGGGATATGCGGCGTGCTGCTGGGTGCAACGGGCATCGGCGCGCCACCGGTCATTCTTTATTTGTTGTCTGGGCCGGACCCGGTCGCCGTCACCCGAGCGAATCTCACGCTTTACGTGGCGGCGATATCGGTCGCCGCTCTCATCGTGCTATGGGCGCAAGGCGCGTTCGCGCTCGGTGGGGCACTGTCGCCCTGGGCGATGGCGCCGTGCTATTACGGCGGGATCGTCATTGGCGGGCATTTGTTTAGTAGAACGAAAGAAACGGCGCTGCGCAGGTTTGCGCTGGCGCTGCTGATGATCGTGTGCGCTGTGGCATTGTTCCGATGAGCACGCAACATCGGCGGTCGACAAAAAAGGTTTGGAGGCAGCATGCAACTTAGCGGAAAAGCGGTGCTGGTAACGGGCGCCGGCAGCGGCATCGGCGCGGAGATTGCGCGAGCATTCGCGCAGGCCGGTGCGCGGGTATGCGTGGCGGATATCGATCTGCGCAGCGCCCAGCGCGTGGCGGACGAACTCGGCGTCGAGCCGGCTTCGACGATGGCAGTGCGTATGGACGTGACGTCCGAAGACGAAGTGGAGGGCGGCGTCGACGCCGTTGTCAAAGCGTTCGGCGGGATAGATGTGCTCGTCAGCAATGCGGGCTTGCAACACTTGAGCGAGATCGCCGATGTTTCGTTTGCCGATTGGAAGCGCATTCTCGCCGTGCATCTCGATGGCGGCTTTCTGACGGCGCGCGCCTGTCTGCGTCACATGCGCAGACAACAGCGCGGCGGCAGCATCTTGCTCATGGGATCGGTGCACTCGAAGGAAGCATCGGCGCAGAAGGGGCCCTACGTTGCGGCCAAGCACGGACTGCTGGGCCTCTGTCGGACGATCGCGAAAGAGGCTGCCCCCTATGGTGTTCGGTCCAATTTGATTTGCCCGGGGTTCGTTCGTACGCCGCTCGTCGAACGGCAAATTCCGCAGCTTGCGCGTGAGCGCGGGATCAGCGAAGAGGCAGTCGTACGTGACGTGATGCTCGCGCCCACCGTCGACGGCGAATTCACCGTCCCCGACGATATCGCACGAGTCGCAGTATTTCTCGCGGCCTTTCCCACTAACGCACTGA
This sequence comes from Trinickia sp., assembly GCA_051961035.1. Classification (GTDB taxonomy): domain Bacteria; phylum Pseudomonadota; class Gammaproteobacteria; order Burkholderiales; family Burkholderiaceae; genus Trinickia. Next base: position 3,063 of record JBQCDS010000588.1, read on the forward strand.
CGGGGCAGTCGGTCGTCGTGAGCCATGGCTGGCACATGGATTGATGGATTCAGGAGAGACAAAATGGCGTCAGCTCGATCGGATCAGCTCTCAAATCGCTCTGAAATCGAGGAAATCGTCGCGCGAGCTCGACGCGCGCAGCGAGCGTACGAGCATTGCTCGCAGGAGCAAGTCGATGAAGTCGTGACCGCAGTGGGTTGGGCAATTGTCCATCCGGAGCGCAACCAAGCGTTGGCCGAACTATCGGTGCGCGATACGGGCCTTGGCAATGTCAACGACAAGATCACTAAGAATCGCCGTAAAACGATGGGGCTGTTGCGCGATTTGCGCGGCGCGAAGTCTGTCGGCGTGATCGCCGAGCTGCCGGATAAGGGGCTTATCGAAATCGCAAGACCGGTAGGCGTGGTGGCCGCCGTGACGCCTTCGACCAACCCGGCCGCCACGCCGGCCAACAACATCATCAACGCGTTGAAGGGCCGAAACGCGATCATTGTGTCGCCTTCCCCGAAAGGGTATGGCACCTGCGCCCGGCTCATCGAATTCATTCACGCGGAACTGGACCGCGTGGGCGCGCCTCGCGATCTCGTGCAGCAGATTCCGGCGCCGGTCTCGAAGGCCGCCACCGCGGAACTGATGACCCGCGCCGATCTGGTGATCGTGACGGGCTCGCAAAGCAATGTTCGCGGTGCTTATTCGAGCGGTACGCCGGCGATTGGCGTGGGAGCGGGCAATGTCGCGACAATCGTGGACGAGACCGCCAATCTCGCTGACGCTGCGCGGAAAATCAGACAATCCAAGACGTTCGACAACGCGACGAGTTGCTCATCCGAGAACAGCGCGGTGGTCATTGACGTCGTCTATGACGCCATGCTCGAGCAATTGAACGAGCAAGGCGGTGTGCTGCTTACGCCGGACGAAAAAGAGCGCTTGCAGCGCACGATGTGGCCCGATGGCAAGCTCTCGCATGAAGTGACCGCGAAGTCGGCCCGCGAGATAGCCGCACTTGCGGGCCTGCGTCGACCGGCGTTCGAGCAGTGCGCTTTTCTAATCGTCGAAGAAACCGGCGCAGGCGAACCCTACCCTTTCTCGGGAGAGAAACTCTCGCCCGTTCTCACGCTCTACCGCGTGCGTGACTTCGACGATGCAATGCAATGCGTTCAGCGCATTTATCGGTATCAGGGTGCGGGCCACTCGATCGGCATCCATACCGCCGACAACGGAAGACCGGTGACGCTCGGGCTCTCCATGCCGGCCTGTCGGATCATCGTGAATCAGGCGCATTGCTTTGCTACCGGCGGCAGCTTCGATAACGGTTTGCCATTTTCGTTATCGATGGGATGCGGGACCTGGGGAAGAAACAGCATTTCCGATAATTTGAACTATAGGCACTTTTTAAACATCACTCGCGTCTCGTGGCCCATTGCTCCACGCGAGCCCACCGACGAAGAATTATTTGGCGCCTACCTGAAAAAATACGGGAGTTGATAAAGCCACCACGTGCTTGAACCTGTATCAGGGGACTGAAATGAAGGTAGATTCGATCGGCGATCTGGGTGCAAAGACAGACCTTAGCCGCCGGAGCGCGCGTGCAATATGGCACCCCTGCACGCAAATGCGACACCTCGATCGCGTGCCACCGCTCGCGATTGCTCGAGGTAACGGTGTGTGGCTAACGGACGTAGACGAGCATCGATATTTCGACGCGACGAGCTCATGGTGGGTCAATCTGTTTGGTCACGCTAACGGCTCGATCGGAAATGCACTTAAAGAGCAGCTCGATACGCTCGAGCATGTCATGCTGGCCGGCTGCACGCATGCGCCTGCCGTCGAGTTGGCGGAGCGGCTTTCCGCTCTGACCGGCGGCGTGTTGGGGCATGCCTTCTTCGCGTCCGACGGCGCGTCGGCCGTGGAAATCGCGCTGAAAATGAGCTTCCACTATTGGCGCAATCAAGGGCGCACAGAAAAGAAGCGTTTTATCTGCCTGCGCCACGGCTACCATGGCGAGACGATCGGTGCGCTCAGCGTGACGGACGTGGCGATCTTTCGCGATGTCTATGATCCGCTGCTTCGGCAGGCCTACATCGCGATATCGCCGGATGCGCGGCAAGCATTGCCCGGTGAAACCGCAGCAGACGTCTCACAGCGTGCGATCGCTGATTTGAGCGCATTACTGACGCAACGATCGGAGACGATTGCTGCCATCATCGTTGAACCCATGATTCAATGTGCCGGCGGCATGGCGATGTATGACGCCGGCTATCTTCACGCGGTGCGCGCTCTGTGCACGGAATTCGACGTTCATCTCATTGCCGATGAGATTGCCGTCGGTTGCGGTCGGACGGGAAAATTCTTCGCTAGCGAGCACGCCATGCACTCAGGCGAGCCGCACGAGTGGCCGGATTTTATCTGTCTTTCGAAAGGCATTACGGGCGGCTATCTCCCCCTATCGCTCGTGCTGACGCGCGATGACGTGTATGAGGCGTTCTACGACGAGGACATCAGGCGTGGGTTCTTGCATTCCCATTCGTACACCGGTAATCCGCTTGCCTGTCGGGCCGCGCTCGCCACGCTGGCACTCTTCGAGCGTGAGGACGTGCTGCGGCGGAATACATCTCGGGCGCAATGGCTGACCGATGGCCTTGCGCGAGTGTGCGCGGATCCTCGCGTACGCCACGCGCGGCAGCTCGGGATGATATGGGCGTGCGATGTCGCGGATGACAAAGTAGGCGAGACGTTCGCAGAGCGATTTCATCTGGCAGCGAGGCAGCAAGAACTGTTGATGCGGCCGCTTGGCAATGTGCTTTATGTCATGCCGCCATACATCATCGACGAGGCCGACGCGCACTGGCTCGGCGAGAGGGTACACAAGGCACTCGATATGGCGCTGAACACATCGGAGCACGCCCATGCTGCTTGAATATCTCGAGCGTCAGCTTCGCGAACGTGAAGCGCAGGGGCTGCGTCGCCGATTGCGTATCGCTGAAAGCCCGTGCGGGCCGAACCAGCGCGTCGCGCATCGCAGTAGCGCAGGGCCCGAAGAGGGAGCGATGCTCCTTACCTTTGGCAGCAACGACTATCTCGGGCTCGCCAATCATCCTGCGGTCACAGCGGCGTTGGCCGATGGCGCGGCGCAGTACGGCGCCGGAAGCGGCGCATCTCATCTGGTCACCGGGCACTCACGGGCGCATGACCGCCTCGAACGCATGCTTGGAGAACTCCTGTCGCCGAACGTACCCCAGGCGAAGGCATTATATTTTTGCTCCGGATACATGGCCAACCTTGCCCTGCTCACTGCGATGGGAGACAGTCAGGCAACGATTTTCGCGGATAAACTCAATCACGCATCACTAATCGACGGCGCGTTATTGGCTAAAGCGCCGATGCGCCGCTACCCGCACGGCAAGCTCGATGTTCTCGAAGCGCAATTGGCGACCTGCCGGAGCCCCATCAAACTCATTGTCACCGATGCGGTATTCAGTATGGACGGCGACATTGCACCGCTGCCTGCGCTTGCGCAACTGGCCGAGCGATTCGATGCGTGGGTCATCGTCGACGACGCGCATGGCTTCGGCGTTCTGGGTCCGTTGGGGCGGGGCACGCTCGCGCATTTTGGTGTGCGCAGTTCTCGTTTCATCTATATGGGGACGTTGGGCAAGGCGGCCGGCGTAGCCGGGGCCTTTGTCGCCGCTCACCCAACGGTGATCGATTGGCTCATTCAAAGTGCCCGCAGCTACATTTATACGACGGCCGCCCCGCCGGCTATCGCCCATGCGCTAGGCGCGAGCCTGATGCTTATATCGGGTGAGGAAGGTGAGTTCCGGCGAGCGCGCTTGCGTCGGCTCATCGGGTCGTTTCGTGCAAAGGTGCAGCGGTTACTGCAAGAACGACCTTCGGTGCCCTGGCGGTTGGCGCCATCGCAGACGGCTATTCAGCCGTTGATTCTCGGCGACAACGATGCGGCTAATGCGGCGGCGGCTTCGCTGGAAGCATGCGGCATCTGGGTCCCGCCAATCCGGCCGCCTACGGTACCCGCAGGAACCGCACGGCTGCGTGTCACGCTCAGCGCTGCGCATTCCGAGGCCGATATCGAGCGCCTGACCCACGCGCTGGCTCACATTGCGCGCAGCGTCGAGCCGACGATCCACGCTGCCATGGCGTGCCGGAATGACGGCGAATTTATTGCGGCGGGCCATCCGCAAGCGCAACGCGATCATGCGCTAGACGGGCGGTCGAGCACGCATACCGGGGAGGGCGGGCAATGAGCACGGTGCTGGCTGAGACTCACGCAGTATCTCCGCTCGGGCGAGCGCTCGTCGATGCGGCATTTTTGCGGAATCCCTATCCGACCTATGCCGCGTTGCGCGAGGCGGGGCCGATTCACTGGAGCGACGAATTCTTCGGCGGCGCATGGCTCGTCACGCGTCACGCGGATGTGGAGACAGTGCTTCGCGACCCGCGTTACTCGGCGCGGCGTACGGGCGGGTGGGTGAAGCGAGGAAGCGGCGGGCAGCGCGACACGCTGTTGCCATTTCAACGCCTGTTCGGCCGAGCGATGTTATTCCTTGATGGGACGGATCACGCACGGCTGCGTCAAGTGCTTGCTTGCCACTTTCGCGCGCCTGCGCTACGCCGTCTTCTTTCCCACATTGAACAATGTGTGGATGAGCTGCAAAACGCAGTTGAAGATCAGCGCGATTTTGACTTCATCGAGTCATTCGCGAAGCAACTACCGGCACGCGTTATTGCAAAGCTGCTCGGCCTCGACGTGCGAGCGCACCCCGAATTCATCACGTGGTCCGATCACCTCGCGGACTTTATCGGCGCAATCGAACCGGGCGTCGTCTTGACGACGCGTGCAAAGGATAGCTTGCTCGCCATGACTGCCTGCTTTGAGGAGCACGTGGCGTTACGTCGGCGCACGCAAACCAATGGCGACCTCATCGGTGATCTTCTGACGGCAGCAGACGATGGGAAAATCGAGGCGGGCGCGCAATTGTTGTCGCAATGCGCAATGCTGCTCTTCGCCGGACATGAAACGACGCGCAATCTGCTCGGCAACGGGATGTACGCACTGCTTCGGCATCGAGACCAATGGCGGCGGTTGCAGCGGGAACCCGCACTGCTCCCGAACGCCATCAGAGAACTGCTGCGATATGACAGCCCTGTCCAATATACGGGGCGTCGCGTTGCCGAGACCCACGAGCTTCACGGCCACGAGTTGGAACGCGGACAACTTGTCATTGCATTGATCGGAGCGGCTAACCGCGATCCGATGCGCTACATGCACCCGGATGCCTTGGACGTCACACGGCGCGAGGGCGGGAACCTGTCGTTCGGGTACGGCCCGCACGTCTGCATCGGCGCCGCTTTGACGATGATGGAAGCGGAAGTTGGCTTTCGCGCCGTCATGACGCGATGGCCCGGGCTCGCACTGGTGGACGAGTCGCCACACTGGAACGGCAATCCTGTTTACCGCGGTCTGGCGAAATTGTTGGTGCGCAAGAGCTGAGAGAAAACGTTCGCGCCTGGCCACCTGCGTGTAGTGTGTTCGCGCGCGGCGACACGCGCCATTGCGACGTCCGCGACGACGCCGACATTCTTAATGTGTTCGTCCGCCGTCCTGCTGGCGGTGGCGATTTCATTATTTTGAGCGCGCGTTGCGTGGAGCGGCCAACGAACGGCGCAATTGCCTGTTCGTCGGCGCTGACTCTGGCGGCGAACGCGCGGCCACACTCTGCGGCCTCATCGAGACAGCAAAGTCCAACGACATCGATCCCGGGCCATATCTGCGCTGCTTGTCGGCATCGCTGGTACCGGATCGACCGTATCGGCCAACTCATGCCGTGGGTTGTGGCTGAGCAACTTCCTAACCGCACCGGAACGTCACGCGCGCAGCCGTCAAGACGGTGCACACGACGCTCGCGCATCTTTCTGGTCGACAAGATACCTGTAAGGTAGTGTGGTCGGCCACCGGTTTTTATGCCGCAAGTCCTGATTTGTCGGGGTTAACGATGTTGACAAGCATGTCTACGAGAGACGAATATGATCTCCGTGGAAAGCGCTTGTCGACGTTTTTTTGACACGATAAATTCGGCCGTGTTGTTGACAAGATGGACGGCCGGTACCTTCAGAGGAACGCATGATTCCTGCATTCGATCTCGTGGTGCGTAATGCCCAGGTAGCAACGGCGAGTGACACCTTTCTTTCTGATATCGGTATCAAGGACGGTCGGATCGTCCAGTTAGGGCTGTCTTTACCGGCTGGCGAAAAAGAAATCGATGCAGCGGGCAGAACCGTTACGCCGGGCGGGGTAGATGGCCATTGCCATCTCGATCAAGACATTCCCCCGCCAACCCGAATGGCGGATGACTTCGTGACTGGAACGCGTTCAGCCGCATGCGGTGGCACGACGACGGTCATTCCGTTTGCAGCCCAGCAAAAGGGCAAGTCACTGCGTTCGGCG
>JBQCDS010000589.1:0-3325 GCA_051961035.1 Trinickia sp.
TCGCCGTTGAATCGAGCAGATCGGCGCCGCGCACGACGTGCGTAATGCCTTGTTCGGCATCGTCGACGACGACCGCAAGCTGATAGGCCCATTGACCATCGGCGCGCTTGAGCACGAAATCGCCCACTTCGAGCGCAAGATCTTGCGTTTGCCGGCCCTGCCAGCGATCCTCGAACGTGACGATGGCATCCGGGCCGTCGGGCACGCGGATTCGCCATGCGCGCGCGGCCTTGCCATGCAAGCCTTGCCGGCAGGTGCCGGGATAAGCGAGCGTGGTGTGGCGCGCGTGGGCGTTCGCGAGCGAATCGGCAATTTCCTTGCGCGTGCAGCCGCATGGATAAATGCGCCCGGCCTGCTCGAGTTGCTCGAATGCCCGTGTGTAGCGCGACGTACGCGTGTTTTGCCAGACGGGCGGCTCGTCGCTCTCCATGCCGAAACGCGCAAGCGTTTCGAGTATCGCGCGGTCGGCGCCCGGTACGGTCCGTGGGCCGTCGATGTCTTCGATGCGTATGAGCCAGACGCCGCCGTGTGCGCGGGCGTCGAGATAGCTGGCGAGGGCACCGACGAGCGAGCCGGCATGCAGCCGGCCCGTGGGCGAGGGCGCGAAGCGGCCCCGATAGTGGGATTCGGGCTTAGCCGCGCGCGTCTCGCACGGCGAGTGTGCGTCGGTCACGCCGCGCGCGCCGCGCCCTTGTCCGGATGGCATGCGGGACACGTCTTGCCGGCCGCATAAAGCGGCGAGCGTTGATCCTCCGGCGTGACCACCGCGCGGCAGCCGAAGCATTGCACCGTTTCGGTGGGTTCGAGCCGAGGATTGAGCGCGGTGCGATAGTCGAACACGAAGCATTCGCCACGATAGTGCGCGCCGCCCACTTCCTCGAAGTATTTGAGGATGCCGCCTTCGAGTTGATAGACGTGGTCGATGCCGACCTCTTTCATATGGATCGCGGCTTTCTCGCAGCGAATTCCGCCCGTGCAAAACGAGACGACGGTCTTGCCGGCGAGCTGATCGCGATGGGTCTCGACGACGCGCGGGAACTCGCTGAACTTCGTGATCCGGTAGTCGATCGCGTCCTCGAACGTGCCGACGTCGACTTCGAACGCGTTGCGCGTGTCGAGCATGACGACGGGACGGCCTTCGTCGTCGCGGCCGCTGTCGAGCCAGCGCTTGAGCGTGGGGGCATCGACCGAGGGCGCCCGGCCGAGCTCCGGCTGAATCGCGGGCTTCTTCATCGTGATGATTTCGCGCTTGCGCTTGACGAGCATGCGACGAAACGGCTGCGACTCGGACACGCTCTCCTTGAATTGCAAATCGGCGAATTTGCCTTCGAACAGCGGATCGCCGCGCAGGTAATCGATGAATTCGCGGGCGGCGTCGGGCGTGCCGGCGATGAACAGGTTGATGCCTTCGGGCGCGAGCAGGATGGTGCCGCGCAGGCCGAGCGTTTCGCACCGCTCGGCGAGCCGGGGGCGCCAGGTGTCGATGGCGTCGATGGTGACGAAGCGGTAGGCGGCGAGATTGACGATACGCATGATGGTGGAGCGATGACGATACGAACCGCCGCGCATATCGGGCGCGGCCGGCAGCCGGAATGCGGCGGCCGGAGGGCCTGGCCGGGATGGCTCGGCGGCGCGGGAGCGGCGGCGAAAACCGCTATTATCCCGCAAACTGCCGATCGCCCCTCTAGGCCGTTCGGCCAGCCTTTCGGCTACCCATTCGGCACCCGGCCGAGGCGGAGGCCGGATGTACAATACGGCCCATGTCAGATCCCCGCTTCGTCCATCTCCGCGTCCACTCCGAATTTTCGATCGCCGACGGCATCGTGCGCATTGACGACATCGTCAAGGCCGCTGCCGACGACGGCCAGGGTGCGCTCGCCATGACCGATCTCGCCAATGCGTTCGGTCTCGTCCGGTTCTATAAAGAAGCCCGCGGCAAAGGCGTGAAGCCGATCGCGGGCTGCGATGTCTGGGTCATGAACCCCGACGATCGCGACAAGCCGTCGCGTTTGCTGCTGCTCGTGAAAGATCGCCGCGGCTATTTGAACCTGTGCGACCTGCTGACGAAGGCGTGGCTCACGAATCAGTATCGCGGGCGCGCGGAAATCGACGCCGCTTGGCTCGATTCGCCGCTCAGCGAGGGGCTGATCGCGTTATCGGGGGCGCAGCAGGGCGACATCGGGCTCGCGTTGGCGGCCGGCAACGAGCAGTCGGCTCGGCGCCATGCCGAGCGCTGGGCCGCGTGCTTTCCGAATGCGTTTTATGTCGAATTGCAACGCTACGGGCAGCCCGGCGGCGAAGCGTACATCCAGCAAGCCGTGACCCTCGCGTCGGCCTTGAAACTGCCCGTCGTCGCCACGCATCCGATTCAGTTCATGTCGGCGGACGATTACACGGCGCACGAAGCGCGCGTGTGCATTTCCGAAGGCGACATCCTCGCGAATTCCCGGCGCCCGAAGCGCTTCACGGATGAGCAACGCTTCACGACGCAAGAGGAAATGATCGAGCGCTTTGCCGATATTCCGTCGGCAATCGCGAACACCGTCGAAATCGCCAAGCGCTGCAATCTGACCTTGGAGCTGGGCAAGCCCAAGCTGCCGCTGTTTCCGACGCCGGACGGCATGTCGCTCGACGATTACCTCGTGCAGTTGTCGAAGGAGGGGCTGGAGAAGCGCCTAGTCGAGCTCTTTCCCGATGAAGCCGAGCGCGCGGGCCTGCGCGAGAAGTACTACCAGCGGCTCGATTTCGAGTGCGGCACGATCGTGAAGATGGGGTTTCCCGGCTACTTCCTGATCGTGGCCGACTTCATCAACTGGGCCAAGAACAACGGCGTGCCCGTGGGGCCCGGCCGGGGATCGGGCGCCGGTTCGCTCGTCGCTTATGCGCTCGGTATTACCGATCTCGATCCGCTGCGCTACAACTTGCTGTTCGAGCGCTTCTTGAACCCGGAGCGCGTGTCGATGCCCGACTTCGACATCGACTTCTGCCAGGAAGGGCGCGACCGCGTCATCCAATACGTGAAGGGCAAGTATGGCGCGGATGCGGTGTCGCAGATCGCGACGTTCGGCACGATGGCGGCCAAGGCGGCCGTGCGCGATATCGGCCGCGTGCTCGATCTCGGCTATAACTTCTGCGACGGCATTTCCAAGCTGATCCCGTTCAAGCCGGGCAAGCAGGTCTCGATCGCCGAGGCGATCGAAGAGGAACCGCTGCTCAAGGAGCGCCTCGAGAACGAGGAAGAAGTGAAGCAGCTGCTCGACCTCGCCCAGCAGGTCGAGGGCATCACCCGTAACATCGGCATGCACGCCGGCGGCGTGCTGATCGC
>JBQCDS010000590.1:0-2167 GCA_051961035.1 Trinickia sp.
GCTTTTTTGCGTAAGGGTCGAGCAGCAGCTTGGTCGGATTGAAGCGGTGGCCCTGCTGCGGTTGATAGGCTCCGTGCGCGCGAAAGCCATAGACCGTGCCCGGATGGGCGCCATTGAGGTAGCCGTGCCAGACTTCATCGGTACACTCGGGCAGCGGCAAGCGCGCGATCTCTTTGTGACCGGCGGAATCGAACAAACAGAGGTCGATTTGTTGCGCATTGGCCGAAAACACGGCGAAGTTCACGCCCAGACCGTCCCAGGTGGCGCCGAGCGGATACGGTGCGCCAGGCTCGAGTCGATCGGGTAACGAATTCGCCATGCCGGATCCTTGTTGTATTGATGTATTTCCTTCTTATCCGTCCGGCCGAGCGATGGGTTGGCGAGCGCGATTATTCGGCGCGCAGCACGATCGTGGCGAGCGGCGGCAGGAGCAACACGGCGGATTGAGGTTTGCCGTGGCTCGGCACTTCTTCGGTGACCACGCCCCCGCCGTTGCCGACATTCGATCCGCCGTACACAGCGGCATCCGTATTCAACACTTCGCTCCACCAGCCCGGGCGTTGCAGGCCGATGCGGTAGCCGTGGCGCGGCACCGGCGTGAAATTGCAGACGATCGCGACTTCGCGGCCGGCGCCGTCGCAGCGTCGGTAAGCGAACACACTGTTGACGCTGTCGTCGCCGACGAGCCATTCGAAGCCGCCGGGCTCCGAATCCAGTGCGTGCAGCGCGGGCTCCGCGCCGTAGAGTTGATTCAAATCCCGCAGAAGGGTTTGCACGCCGTGATGCATGGGATCGTCGAGCAAATGCCAATGCGGCGACGCGTCGTGATTGAATTCGGCGTACTGGGCGAACTCGCCGCCCATGAAGAGCAATTTCTTGCCGGGGTGCGTCCACATGAAGCCGAAGTATGCCCGCAGATTCGCGAATTGCTGCCACCGGTCGCCAGGCATCTTGCCGAGCAGCGAACCCTTGCCGTGCACGACTTCGTCATGCGAGAGCGGAAACACGAAACGTTCGGAGTACGCGTAGACCATGCCGAACGTCATGTTGTGATGGTGATAACGGCGGTAGACCGGATCCTCGTGCATGTAATGCAGCGTGTCGTGCATCCAGCCCATGTTCCATTTGAAATGAAAGCCTAGCCCTCCGTCCTCGGGCCGTGCCGTCACCCCGGGCCATGCGGTGGATTCCTCGGCGATGGTGATGGCACCGGGCACGCCCGGGGCGTACACGACTTCGTGGTTGACGCGCTTGAGGAAGGCGACCGCTTCCAGGTTTTCGCGGCCGCCGTAGATGTTCGGTACCCATTGGCCTTCGGCGCGCGAGTAATCGCGGTACAGCATCGACGCGACGGCATCCACGCGCAGACCATCGACGTGATAGCGCATCAGCCACGCGAGCGCCGATGCGACGAGGAACGCACTCACCTCGTTGCGGCCGAGGTTGTAGATCATCGTGTTCCAGTCTTGGTGATAGCCCTCGCGTGGATCGGCGTGTTCGTAAAGCGGCGTGCCGTCGAATTGAATGAGGCCGTGCGCATCGTTCGGAAAGTGTGCGCTGACCCAGTCGAGGATCACGCCGAGCCCCGCTTCATGCGCGCGATTGACGAAATGCGCGAACCCTTGCGGCGCACCGAAGCGCGCCGAGGGCGCGAATGGCGCCAGCGGCTGATAACCCCACGAACCGCCGAACGGATGCTCCGCGATCGGCAAGAATTCGACGTGCGTAAAGCCCATGCCGAGCGCGTAGGGAATCAGGCGATCTGCCAGCTCGTACCAATCGAGGCCTCGGCGGCCGTCTTCTTCGACACGCAGCCACGATTCGGCATGCACTTCATAGATCGACATCGGCGCGTTCGCGTTTTGCAGCGCGGCGCGATTGGCGATCCAGTCGCCGTCCGTCCAATCGAAATGCTCGATGGCGCTCCAATCGGCGACGACCGACGCCGTGGCCGGCGTGCGCTCCGTTTGCAAGGCGCACGGGTCGGCCTTCAGCGGCAGCGTGTGCCCTTCGCGGGTGACGATTTCGTACTTGTAGCGCACGCCGGCCGAGAGCCGGGGGATGAACAGCTCCCAGACGCCGGCCACGTGGCGCAGCCGCATGGGATGCCGGCGCCCGTCCCATGTGTTGAAGTCGCCGACGACCGATACGCGCCTTGCGTTCGGCG
>JBQCDS010000591.1:0-18711 GCA_051961035.1 Trinickia sp.
AGATCAGCAAGAATCTGAACGGCACGCTCGAAAGCGCGAACGGGCTCTTCAAGCAGCTCGATACGCAGCTCGCACCGCAGGCGCGCGAAACGCTGGCTGCCGCGCAACGTACGTTCGGCGCGGCGCAATCGACGCTGCAGCAGGACTCGCCGCTGCAATCGGACATGCATCAGGCTCTTACGCAGCTCACACAGACGCTGCAAACGCTCAATGCGCTCGCCGACTATCTCGAGCGCCACCCCGAATCGCTGTTGCGCGGCAAAGCCAAGGACCGGACGAACCCATGAAGCTTGAACGACTCGCCGCGAGCATTCGCTCCCGTCTCCTGCTCGCAGCTTGCGGCGCGATGATCGGCGCGGCTCTCATCTCGGGCTGCGCCTCGCCACCCACGAGCCGCTTTTACACCCTCGGCGGCGAGCGCGCGTCCGAGCGGGGGGCGGCCGATTCGAACAACGTATCGGCGACGCCGGCGCTGCTCATCGAAGTCCCGACGATCAACGTGCCCGCGGAAGTCGCGCGCAATCAACTTGTCGTGCGCGACAGCGACACGCGCGTGACCGTGCTGGAGCAAGAGCGTTGGGCGTCGCCGCCAGCCGACGAATTGCGGCGAGCGCTGTCGGGAGACCTGGCGGCCAGGCTCGGCACGTTCGATGTCTTCGACTCGCCGCACCCGGAAAACATACCCGTGTACCGTATCGCCGTGAACGTGCGCCGGTTCGAGTCATGGCCCGGTTCGCGCGCCGTCCTCGATGCCGTATGGAGCGTGCGTTCGCTGCGCACGCGGGCCGTGATGACCTGCCGAACCGTGGAGACGCAAGCCGTCGGCCCCGGCTACGACGCGCTGGTGGCCGGGCACCGGCGCGCCGTCGGCATGCTGGCCGATACGATTGCGTCGGTCGTGCGCGCCATGGCGTCCGGGTCCGGGGCGGGCGCGTCGGTGATCGGTGCCGGCGATTGCGCGGCGGGCGACGGGCGGCTCGCGAAAAACGCGGGCGCACCGTAACGGCCGCGGCCGTCACGCGGGTACCGCCCGCGTACAATAGCGCCTTTGCACGCTCGGTCTCCTTCCATGCCCTCGCCCACGCAGTTCGAATTCTTCGCCCCTTGCCCACGCGGGCTCGAAGCCGCGCTCGCCTCCGAGCTCGCCGAGATCGCGCAGCGCTTGCCAAGCGCGGCCGGCGCCCCGTCGTTCGAGGCGGGCGCCCAAGTGCCCGGCGGCGTCCATTTCCGCGGCGGCTGGGCGGCCGGCATGGCGGCAAACCTGCATTCGCGCATCGCAAGCCGCGTCCTGCTGAAGATTGCCGAGCGCCCCTATCGCGGCGAACAAGACATCTACGCGCTGGCGGCCGAACAACCGTGGGAACGCTGGTTTTCGGCGAACGAAACGCTGCGTGTCGACCTGACCGCGATCAAGTCGCCGCTGCGCAGCTTGGAATTCGCGACGCTGCGCGTCAAGGATGCCGTCTGCGACCGGCTGCGCAGCGTGAGCGGCGCACGCCCGAGCATCGACACGGCGCAACCGGACGTGCGCGTGTTCGCCTTCCTGACCGCCACGGTCTGCACGCTCTACCTGGATACATCCGGCGAGCCGCTCTTCAAGCGCGGCTGGCGGCTGGACAAAGGCGCGGCGCCGCTACGCGAAAATCTCGCGGCCGGCATTTTGCGTTTGACCGGCTGGACGCCCGACACGCCCCTTTACGATCCGATGTGCGGCAGCGGCACGTTCGTCGCGGAAGCGGCGCAAATCGCGCTCGGCGTCGCCCCCGGGGTCGAGCGCCGCTTCGGCTTCGAAAAGTTGAAGCAATACGACGTGTCGGTCTGGCAGACGATGAAAGTCGAAGCGCTCGACGCTAAGCGCGCCGCCAGCGGCAAGAAGGCCGACCTCCCCATCTTCGGCAGCGACATATCGGGCGAGATGCTGGACAAGGCGCGCACGAACCTCGCGCGCGCGGGCGTGCCCTCGCTTTGGCTCAAGCAACTCGACGCGCGGGCAATCGTCCCGCCGCTCGAACGGCCGGGCATCATCGTGGCGAATCCGCCTTACGGCGAGCGTATCGCGGTGCGCGGCCGGGGCCCGCGCGGTGAAGTGCGCGAGCCGCGCCATGCGAGCCGCGAGACGGGCGTCGAGGCATTCACCCGCGCGCAGCCCGATGCCGCCGACGGGGAATTCTTCCGCGCTTTCGGCGATGCCCTCAAGCAACGTTTCACCGGCTGGCGCGCGTTCGTGCTCACGGCCGACCGCTCGCTGCCGGGGCAAATGCGGCTGCGCGAATCGGCCAAAACGCCGCTGTTCAACGGCGCGCTCGAATGCCGGCTGTTCCGTTTCGATTTGGTCACGGGCAGCGTGAAAGCCCGCCCGGGCGCGCAAGAGCCGCAAGGCTGACCGCGCGCTGACATCGTAGGCCTCGGCGCCGAACCTGCGGTGCCGGGCGAGGTGCGTCGATGCACACCGGCAGTGCCCGCGAAATCAGGAAGAAGCTGCTGACAGAACGGTGTCAGCAGCGCTGTCGCAAACTGTGTCTCACGCGCCATCCGGCGCCTTGCCCAGCTTGTCTTCCCACCCTCGACGGAGACTGTCATGACTGCCACCGCCACTGCCACGCGTACGATTTCCTGGTTTGAGATTCCCGCGCTCGATTTCGAGCGCGCTGTGCGTTTTTACGAAGCGGCGCTGGATCAGCCGATGCGGCGTGAAGTCTTCGGCGGCGTGCCGATGGCCGTCTTTGCTCACGATGACGAAGCGACGGGCGGTGCTATCGTTTGCAACCCGCGCGATACGCGGCCGTCGGTGACGGGCGATGGCGTCACCGTCTATCTCGCCGCCGAACCGACACTGCAGGCCACGCTCGGTCGGATCACGCCGGCGGGTGGCAAAATCGACGGCTCCATCGTCGAGTTGCCGAACGACATCGGCTACATCGCGTTCTTCATCGATCCGGAAGGCAACCGCATCGGGCTGCATTCGCGCCATCTGCGTTAGGGCCTTCACGCTCATCACTGCCGCCATGACTCGACGTGCCGATCGCCTCTTCCAAATCGCCGAGCTGCTGCGCGGCAGGCGTCTCACGACAGCGCAGCAATTGGCCGAGTGGCTTCAGGTTTCGCAGCGCACCGTCTATCGCGACGTACGCGATTTGCAGCTCTCGGGCGTACCGATCGAAGGCGAAGCCGGCATCGGCTATCGGCTGAGCCGCTCGGCGAGTCTGCCGCCGCTGACCTTCACGGTTGAAGAGTTGGCGGCGCTCGCGGCGGGCGCGAGAATGATCGAAACCTGGGGCGGCGCGGCGCTCGCGAGCGGCGCCCGTAGCGCGCTGGCGAAGGTGGCATCGGCGATGCCGGCCGACAAGCGTGCCGCGCTGGACCGTCTGGCCGTCTTCGCGCCGTCGTTCCACATCGATCGGGCGTTTTCCGAAAAAGTCGATACGCTGCATCGTGCCGTCGATACGCGGCACGTCGTGAGTTTCGCGTACCGCGACCGCCTGGGCGCGAACACGCAGCGGCGCATTTGGCCGCTGAGCCTCGTCTATTGGGGCGGGCGCTGGACGGTCGGCGCCTGGTGCGAACTACGCGGCGATTTCCGCAACTTCGACATCGCGAATATGACGAACGTCGCCGAGCACGAACCCTTTCCCGATAGGGAAGGCCGCCGGCTCGCCGATTACCTGCGCCGCGTGGAAGCGCCCTCCGATCGAGCGTCCGCCGTGGCGCGCTGTTCATCGGGAAGATAGCTTCGTTCTGGGGCGGTTCTTTTCGTCTGAATTTCGAACCCAGGCGACGATCGATACTGGTAGACCGCGTACGCTTGACATCCCTGGACTCAACTACGGCAATGCCGTATGCTGTCGATGTACACCGTTGTCGAAACTCACACGTTCGTGCGATACACAGAGGGCATGTGGCGCGAAAACGAACGTCAAGCGCTTATCTCCTGGCTCGCACGCAATCCTACCGCGGGCGATGTCATTCCGGGTTCCGGTGGCTTGCGCAAGATTCGATGGAGTCGCAGCAGTTGGGCCAAGCGCGGCGGTGCTCGCGTCATCTATTACAACGTGCTGGAAGACGGGCAAATATGGCTATTGATCGCCTACACGAAGTCGAAGTTCGACCATTTGCCCAGCGCCTTCCTGCATACCTTACGTGAAGAGGTTGAAGGATGGACACGGAACTAGAGCAATTCCAAGCAGACCTTCTTAGGTCGGTTCAAGACATGAAAGCGGGCCGCGCTGCCCGCATCACCAAAGCCGAGCCCACCGTGGCGTCGCTCGCTCGGGCGAAGGTAGGCTTGTCGCAAAATGCATTCGCCGCGTTGCTCGGCGTATCGGTCAGAACGCTGCAAGATTGGGAGCAAGGCCGCCGCGAGCCAACCGGCGCGGCGCGAACCCTACTGCGCGTGGCGGTGACGCATCCGGACGCACTTCGCGATTTGCAACCGGCTTGACAAAGCAATCGCCGGCAAAAAGGCGCATCGAAGCCGGCCACCGCGCAAGCAGCAGCCGGCATACGAACATCAGTCGACAGCCTTCACCATCTCCTCGATCACTTTCTTCGCATCGCCGAAAACCATCATCGTCTTGTCCATATAGAACAACTCGTTGTCGAGCCCGGCGTAGCCAGCCGCCATCGATCGCTTGTTGACGATAATGGTTCGCGCCTTATACGCCTCGATGATCGGCATGCCCGCGATCGGCGATTTCGGATCGTTCTTCGCCGCCGGGTTCACCACGTCGTTCGCCCCCAGCACGAGTACCACGTCCGTCTGTCCGAACTCGTTGTTGATGTCTTCCATCTCGTACACGAGATCGTACGGCACCTCCGCTTCCGCGAGCAGCACGTTCATATGCCCGGGCATGCGGCCCGCCACCGGGTGAATCGCATAGCGCACGTCCACGCCCTTCTCGATAAGCTTATCCGTCAGCTCCTTCAAGGCATGCTGCGCGCGGGCCACCGCCAACCCGTAACCGGGCACGATCACCACCGACTCCGCATTGCCGAGCATGAACGAGGCATCGTCGGCCGAGCCCGATTTAACGGGCCGCTGCTCCGCCGATCCGCCCGCCGCCGCCGCACCCGGCTCCGCGCCGAATCCGCCCAGCAGCACGTTGAAGAACGAACGGTTCATCGCGTGGCACATGATGTACGACAGGATTGCCCCCGACGAACCCACCAACGACCCCGCAATGATCAGCATCGCGTTGTTCAGCGAGAAGCCGATACCGGCCGCCGCCCAACCCGAATACGAGTTCAGCATCGACACGACCACGGGCATATCCGCCCCGCCGATCGGGATGATGATGAGCACCCCTAACGCGAAAGCAATCACCGTCATGATGATGAACGGCAGCCACGATTGCGTTAGGAAGAAGATGATGCCGAAGCCGAGCATGCCGAGCGCGAGCATCAGGTTGATCAGATGCTGGCCCGGATAGACAACGGGCGCGCCTTGAAAGAGCCGGAACTTATATTTGCCCGACAGCTTGCCGAAGGCGATGACCGAACCGGAGAACGTGATCGCCCCGACGAACGTACCGATGAACAACTCGATGCGATTGCCGTACGGCAAGAAGCCGAGGTCGGGGGCATCCGGCGGTACGAGCCCGAACGCGGCCGGCTCGCTCACCACGGCATAGGCAATCGCGACGGCGGCAAGGCCGATCAGGGAGTGCATGGCCGCGACGAGTTCGGGCATTTTCGTCATTTCGACGCGCGCCGCGACGAACGCGCCGACTGCGCCGCCCACGACGAGCGCCGCGAACAGCAGTCCCAAGCCGAGTGTCAGATTCGAACCCAGCAGCGCCGCTTGTTTGACGATCAACGCGATCGTGGTGAGGATGGCGATTGCCATACCGGCCATGCCGAAAACATTACCGGCACGCGCGCTCTTCGGATTGGACAATCCCTTCAGCGCTTGGATGAAGCAGACCGAGGCCAGCAAATAGAGCAGCGTAACGACGTTCATGCTCATTTACGCACCCTCCTTCTTCGCAAGCTTCTTCGGCTCTTTCTTCTTGAACATCTCGAGCATGCGCCGCGTCACGAGAAAGCCGCCGAACACATTGACGGCGGCGAGCAGCACCGCGAACGTACCGAAGAACTTGGCTTGGCCGCCCACCGTCAGCCCGGTGGCGAGCATCGCACCAACAATGACGATGGCCGAAATGGCATTGGTGACGGCCATGAGCGGCGTATGCAGCGCAGGCGTGACGTTCCATACGACGTGATAGCCGACGTACACGGCCAGCACGAAGATGATCAGATCAATGACGGTGTGATTGATGATTTCCATCGCCTCTTTCCTTATGCCGCCTTGCGAGTGACGGCGCCGTCGCGCGCGAGCAACGTCGCCGCCACGATGTCGTCATTCAGGTCGATATTGAGCGTGCCTTCCTTCGTGATGATGAGCTTGAGGAAGTCGAGCAGGTTGCGCGCATAGAGCGAGGAGGCATCGGCCGATACCATTGCGGGCAGATTCGTATGCCCGACGATCGTCACGCCGTGCTTGGTCACGACCTTGTCCGGTTCGGTCAGCGGGCAGTTACCGCCGCGCACGCCGGGCAAGCCGGCGAGTTCGGCGCCGCGCCCCGCAGCCAAATCGACGATCACCGAACCCGGGCGCATGGCCTGCACGGTCTCGCTTGACAGCAGCATCGGCGCATCGCGGCCTGGAATCAGCGCCGTCGTGATGACGATGTCGGCCGCCTTCGCGCGTTCGTGCACAGCCGCGGCTTGGCGAGCAAGCCACGACGGCGGCATCGGGCGAGCGTAGCCGCCCACGCCTTGCGCCGCATCGCGCTCTTCTTGCGTTTCGTATGGCACGTCGAGGAACTTGGCGCCGAGCGACTCGATCTGCTCCTTGACAGCGGGGCGAACGTCGGACGCTTCGATGACGGCGCCCAGTCGCTTGGCCGTTGCAATGGCCTGCAAGCCCGCAACGCCGGCACCGAGAATCAGCACGCGGGCGGCTTTGACCGTGCCGGCGGCCGTCATCAGCATCGGCATGAAGCGCGGGTATAAGTCTGCCGCGAGCAGCACGGCTTTATAGCCGGCGATGTTCGCCTGCGAGGACAACACGTCCAAGCTTTGCGCGCGCGTCGTACGCGGCGCGGCTTCGAGCGCGAACGCGGTCACGCCCGCTTGCGCCAGACGTGCCGTGTTTTCCACGTTGAACGGATCGAGCATTCCGACGAGCACGGCGCCGCGCTTGATGAGCGCAAGCTCCGTCTCGGTGGGCGACTGCACCTTGAGAATAAGATCGGCGGCAAACGCCGCGTCGGCTTCGACTAGCTCCGCACCGACGGCCGCGTAGGCGTCGTCGGTGAAGCTGGCGGCCGCTCCCGCGCCGCGCTCCATGGTTACGCGATGCCCCTGACTGACGTACTTCTTCACCGTCTCGGGCGTCGCGGCTACGCGCGCTTCGTTCGCGCGCGTCTCGGCTGGCACTCCGATGTGCATCGTTGAATCCTCCTCAACTACTCGTCATGAAGCGGAGATGGGCCGACGACGCTGCGCCGACTCCATCGTTGAATACGTTTACACGGTCCAATCGGTGATACGGCTGCGAAGGCGCGCACGAAGATGAAAACGCTCGCCGAGCGTCACTTTAACCGAAGTGAGCGCCAATTAATGGAAATCGGCGTCATACGAGAAGGTCATTATGTGTACTCGGCGATTAAATAAAAAACCGCCGCGCCGTCCCGACGACGGCTGACCGGCGCGCGTGCCCTTGGCCGCGCCCGCGATCGGCATCGTCCGGCGCCAACCGGTAAAATGGCGGCCATGAAACAAGAACGCTGGACGCCCCGCGTCACCGTGGCCGCCATCGTCGAGCACGAAGGCCGCTTTTTGCTCGTGGAAGAGCAAACGTCTGAAGGTTTGCGCATCAATCAGCCCGCCGGTCATCTGGAATCGGGCGAGACGCTCACGCAGGCCGTCATGCGCGAAGCGCTGGAGGAAACGGCGTTGGCCTTCGTGCCCGATGCGCTCGTCGGCGTGTATATGACGCATATCGACCGTCCGAACGGCGCCGCTGCCACATTCTTGCGCTTCACGTTCTGCGGCCGGCATGCGCCGCCGCCCGAGCCTTGCGCGCTCGATGCGGGCATCGTCCGCACACTGTGGCTTACGCCCGAGGAGTTGCACGCATGCCGAGCGCGTCATCGCACGCCAATCGTCATGCGCTCGCTGGAGGATTACCTTGCGGGCCGGCGTTTCCCGCTCGACTTCGTGCATACGCATTCGGTCGGGCCTATTTACGGCAGATAAAAGCAGTCGATCATTCGTTCAATGAGTAAACAAAAAGTCGTGGTGGGCATGTCGGGCGGCGTCGATTCGTCGGTGACGGCGTGGCTCCTGAAGGAAGCGGGCTATGACGTCGTCGGCCTGTTCATGAAGAACTGGGAAGACGACGACGACAGCGAATACTGCTCGACGCGTCAGGACTGGATCGACGTCGTCTCGGTAGCCGATCTGATCGGCATCGATGTCGAAGCGGTGAATTTCGCGGCCGAATACAAGGAACGCGTCTTCGCCGAGTTCCTGCGCGAGTACTCGGCCGGCCGCACGCCGAACCCCGATGTTCTGTGCAACGCGGAAATCAAGTTCAAGGCGTTCCTCGATCACGCGATCGCCCTCGGCGCGGAGACGATCGCCACCGGCCATTACGCGCGCGTGCGCGAAAGCGATGGCCGCTTCGAATTGCTCAAGGCCAAAGATTCGACGAAAGACCAGTCGTACTTCCTGCATCGGCTCAATCAAGCGCAGTTGTCCAAGACACTGTTCCCGCTCGGCGAAATCCCCAAGACCGAAGTGCGCGCCATCGCGGCTTCGATCGGGCTGCCCAATGCGAAGAAAAAGGATTCGACAGGGATTTGCTTCATCGGCGAGCGCCCGTTCCGCGAATTTCTCAATCGTTATCTGCCCACTCAGCCCGGGCCGATGAAGACACCCGACGGCACGATAGTGGGCGAGCATGTCGGGCTCGCGTTCTATACGCTCGGGCAGCGCAAGGGGATCGGCATCGGCGGCAGCAAAACGGGCAGCGGCGAGCCCTGGTTCGTGGCCGGCAAGGACATGGCGGCCAACACGCTTTATGTCGTCCAAGGGCATGACCATGACTGGCTGCGCGCTCGCACGCTGATCGCCGGCAATACGAGCTGGGTGTCGGGCGCGGCGCCCGAGGCGGGCGAACGCTTCGGCGCGAAAACACGCTATCGGCAGGCCGACGCGGCCTGCGCCTTCGGCGTGCCCCACGGGAGCGACGGCGGGCACTTCACGCTCGCGTTCGACGAGCCCCAATGGGCGGTCACGCCTGGGCAATCGGCTGTTCTCTATGACGGCGACGTGTGCCTCGGCGGAGGGATCATCGAATCGGCGCACACGGGCGCGCCAGCCACGGCGCCGGCCCCGGCAACCATCGCGGCAAGCACCACGGGCTGAGCGGGCGCTTCGACCGGCTTGCGTCTGTTCGCCGCCCGGCGAACGCTTTTACCGTGAGGATCGGCCGCCGGCGCCATGGTTGCCGAAGTTGCCCACGCCCTGGGCGACGGACGCCGTGTGCGACAGGTCGGGTTCGACGAAGCGCCCGGCGCTCGAACGCCGGGCGGCTTCTCAGCTGGGGAGGGTGTCGATGAACGATTGGCGCTGCGACAACTTGGCGAAGTACTTATCGATGTTCGGATATTTCTCGCGCCAATCGAGGTCGGGCATCCGGAAATCCAAGTAGCCCAGGGCGCAGCCGACGGCAACGTCGGCCAGCGAATAATGGTTATTGGCGCACCATGGCTTGCCGGCCAGGCCTTGCGACATCGCCACGAGCCCCTCGTCGATCTTGCGACGCTGGCGCGCCACCCACTTCTCGCTTCGCTGAGCTTCCTCGCGCTGGGTCGTTTCCAGGCGGATGAGCACGGCGGCGTCGAGCATGCCGTCGGCGAGCGCTTCCCAGCAGCGCACTTCGACGCGCTCGCGGCCCGACTGCGGAATGAGCTTCCCGACGGGCGAAAGCGTATCGACGTACTCGCAAATCACGCGAGAATCGAACACGGCCTCTCCGTCCTCCATGACAAGGCACGGTACCTTGCCGATCGGATTGAACGTATGGATGGTCGTATCGGGCGACCAGACATCTTCCAGAACGAATTGATAGTCGATCTTCTTTTCGGCGAGCACGACCCGCGCTTTGCGGACGTAGGGGCTCGCGAGCGAACCGATTAATTTCATCATCTGCTTTTCTCTCATGAAAACGCCAGGCCGCATGAACGTGTTTCGCGTTCACCGCGTCGCGCGCACGGCACGCTCACGCGGATGCGCCGCGGCGGCCTCGCGTGCGAGTCGGTTCGGTGGGCCTTTTTGAAGTGCGAGAAAGAGTATAACTTCGCCGGGGCCGGAAACGGGCGTATGCGAGCGCCATCCTATCGGTCGGACAAGCCGAAACACCCGTGAGACGGGGCCGATTGAACGAGTACAATCGCACGATGAATACGCCGACCGAATCTCCCATCGCCGTCTCCGTCCATCAAGCTCGGCGCGAGCGGCTGCTCGCCGCCATGCGCGCCGCGGGCGGCGGTGTCGCGCTCGTGCCGACCGCTCCCGAAGCGCTGCGCAATCGCGATACCGACTATCCGTATCGCCACGATAGCTATTTCTTCTATCTGAGCGGGTTCGCGGAGCCGCAGTCGTTCATTGTGCTGGATGCGACCGCGCAAGCCGGCGAGCCGGCCTCGATCTTGTTTTGCCGGACGAAGAACGCCGAGCGCGAAACGTGGGAGGGGTTCCATTACGGCCCCGAGGCGGCACGCGAAGCGTTCGGTTTCCACGCCGCGTTTCCCATCGAGGAACTCGACGCGCAACTGCCGCGCATCATCGCCGACGCCCCGGCCCTGTTCTACGGCTTTGGCCGCTCGGCGGAGCTCGACGCCCAGGTTCGGCGCTGGCTCGACGGCGTGCGCGCCCAAAGCCGCAGCGGGGTCGCAGCGCCTGCCCGGCTCGTCGATATCGTGCCGATGCTCGACGACATGCGCATCGTGAAGGATGAACACGAACTGGCGATCATGCGCCAAGCGGCGCGCATTTCCGCGCAGGCGCACCGGCGCGCGATGCAAGTTTGCCGTCCGGGCATCCGCGAGTACGAACTCGAGGCAGAGCTGCTCTATACGTTCCGCCGCAACGGCGCCCAGGCCCCTGCGTACGGGTCGATCGTCGCGGCCGGCGCGAACGCCTGCGTGCTGCATTATCCGGCCGGCAACGCCATTGCCCGCGACGGCGACCTCATTTTGATCGACGCGGCCTGCGAGTTCGACGGGTATGCGTCCGATATCACGCGCACCTTTCCGGCGAACGGCCGGTTTTCGCCGGCGCAACGCGAGCTGTACGACATCGTGCTGGCCGCGCAGCAGGCCGCGATCGACGCCACCCGCCCCGGCGTGAGCTTCGAGGCACCTCACGACGCGGCCGTGCGCGTGCTGGCGCAGGGGCTGCTCGATACGGGCATCGTCGATCGCACGAAGTACGCGAGCGTCGACGATGTCATCGCCGAGCGCGCTTACTCGCGCTTTTACATGCACCGCACGGGCCATTGGATCGGCATGGACGTGCACGACTGCGGCGACTACCGGGAACGTACGGCGCTGCCCGACGCCTCCGGCGCACTGCCGTGGCGCACGCTGCGCGAATCGATGGCGCTCACGATCGAGCCCGGCCTGTATGTGCGCGCCGCGCCGGACGTGCCCGAGCAATACTGGAACATCGGCATCCGCATCGAGGACGACGCGATCGTGACCGGCGACGGCTGCGTGCTCATCACGCGGGACGTACCCGTCGAAGCGGAGGCGATCGAAGCGCTGATGAGCGAAGCGCGGAAACCGTCGAGCGCGGCCTAAAGTGATGAGTGCGCCCCCTTCCTTGCACACCCCGCACGAGTTCGACGTGACGATCGTCGGCGCGGGGCCCGTCGGCCTTGCGCTGGCGGCATGGCTCGCGCGGCGCAGCGCCAGTGCCGCGCTGTCGGTTGCGCTCGTCGACGCGCGCGATCCCGAAACGGCTGCCGGCGACCCGCGTGCGATCGCCATCTCGGAGGGCAGCCGAATGCTGCTCGAGCCGTTCGGTGCATGGCCGGCCGATGCGCACGCCATCGAACGCATCCACGTCTCGCAGCGCGGCCGCTTCGGGCGCACGCTGATCGAGCGCGGCGAGCACGGCTTGCCGGCGCTGGGCTACGTGGCGCGCTACGGCTCGATCGTGCACGCGCTGGCCGGCGCCGTGCGGCGGACGGGTACGCACTGGTTCACGTCGTGCCGCGCGCTGCCGCCGCACGATGAACCGGGGGCCGAATTCGTCACGCTGCCGATCGAAAGCGCGCACGTTCAGCGCACGTTGCGCACACGTGTGCTCGTCAACGCGGAGGGCGGTCTCTACGGCGAGGCACATGGCAAACGCTCCCGCCCGGAGCGCGTTGCCGCCGAGCCGCACGAGACGACCGACGCCGCGCGCGCAGCGCCGCCATCCGCTCCTTTCGCTCCTTTCTCCCCTTTCGGTACTTTCACCAGCAGGCGAGAAACGCGCGATTACGGCCAGACGGCCATCGTCGGCACCGTGACGGTATCGGCGCCGCAACCGCATGTCGCTTGGGAGCGTTTCACGGAGGAAGGTCCGATCGCCCTGCTGCCGATGGGCGGGGTACGCGGGGCCGATTACGCGCTCGTCTGGTGCATGCACCCCGCGCAGGCGGCGCGCCGCGGCGAACTGTCCGATGCGGCGCTGCTCGCTGAGCTTGGCACCGCGTTCGGCGAGCGCATGGGCCGCTTCGAGTCGATCAAGGGCCGCGCGGCTTTCCCGCTCGGGCTCGTGTGCGCGCCCACGCTCGCTCATGGCCGCATCGCATCGATCGGCAACGCGGCGCAAACGCTGCATCCGGTTGCCGGGCAGGGATTGAACCTGGGCCTGCGCGACGCGCACGCACTCGCCGACGCGCTCGCCGGCGCCGGCGCAACGCCCGAGGCCCTGGCACAATTCGCCCGCCGGCGCGGGTTCGATCGCCGCCTGACGATCGGGGCGACGGATGCGCTCGCGCGCCTGTTCACGCTTGATCTGGGCCCGCTCGCCCCCTTGCGCGGCCTGGCGCTGACAGCGCTCGAGTGCGTGCCGCCGGCCAAGACGGCACTCGCGCGCCAGATGATGTTCGGTCAGCGCCGCTAGTTGCGCGTGCCCTTTGCAAGCCGTGCGGCGCCCGGCGCGCAGCGCAGGCATGTCGTTCGTACCGATCCCGCGCGCGCCCGGCCGGCGGTTAACGGTAAAATACGCGTTTCCCTGGTCGCCTTCCCGCGCCCGTGCTCTATCGGCGCGGGTGGCCGGTTGTTTTCATATGCCAACGCTCGGCTCGCACACTCTGCGCAATAACCTGTTCGTCGCCCCGATGGCAGGCGTGACGGATCGGCCGTTCCGCCAGCTTTGCAAGCGGCTTGGAGCCGGCTACGCCGTGTCCGAGATGGTCGCGTCGAACGCTCAGCTCTGGAAGAGCGAGAAGACGATGCGCCGAGCGAACCACGCGGGCGAAGTCGAGCCGATCGCCGTGCAGATCGCGGGTGCCGATCCGGCGATGATGGCGGAAGCAGCGCGCTTCAACGTCGACAACGGCGCGCAGATCATCGACATCAACATGGGCTGTCCGGCCAAGAAGGTCTGCAACGTCGCGGCCGGCTCGGCGCTGTTGCAAAACGAGCCGCTCGTCGTGCGCATCGTCGAAGCCGTGGTGGCCGCCGTCGGCACGGGGCCCGGCGCGGTGCCGGTCACGCTCAAGATTCGCACGGGCTGGAACCGCGAGAACCGCAATGCGGTGCGCATCGCGCGGCTGGCCGAGGCCGCCGGCATTTCGATGCTGACGGTTCATGGCCGCACGCGTGCCGATTTGTACCACGGCGAGGCCGAATACGACACGATCGCCGCCGTGAAGGCGGCCGTGGGCATTCCAGTGGTAGCCAACGGCGACATCGATTCGCCCGCCAAGGCGCGCGCCGTCCTCGCGGCAACCGGGGCAGACGCCGTCATGATCGGCCGGGCGGCGCAGGGGCGCCCGTGGCTCTTCCGCGAAATCGAGCATTTTCTCGCGACGGGCGAGTTGATGCTTGCGCCGCGCATCGCCGAGATTCGGCAGGTGATGAACGAGCATCTCGAGGATCACTATGCGTTTTACGGCGAATTTACGGGCGTGCGTACGGCACGCAAGCACATCGGCTGGTACACTCGCGGCCTTTCCGGCGCCAATGCGTTCCGGCACCGGATGAACACGCTGGATACCACACGCGAGCAGCTCGTCGCCGTCAACGCGTTTTTCGACGAGCAGCAGGCACTGTCGGACCGGCTCGTCTATGTCGACGAAGAGACGGCCGCCTCCGCCACGCCGAACCGCAACGAACCTTTAGCAGCATGAGCAAGCACAACATCGAACAATGCGTCCGCGACAGTCTGGGTATGTACTTCCAGGATCTCGACGGCGCCAATCCGCACGACGTCTATGACATGGTGATGTCGTGCGTCGAGAAACCGATGCTCGAGGTGGTGCTCGAGCGGGCCGGCGGCAATCAATCGCTGGCCGCCGACTATCTCGGCATCAATCGCAATACGTTGCGCAAGAAGCTGCAGCAGCACGGCCTTCTGTAACGCGCCGCCCTCGTCCCTTTCCGGCCATCGTTCCCATCATGATCAAGCAAGCGCTCATCTCCGTTTCCGACAAGTCCGGCATCGTCGAATTCGCTCGTTCCCTATCGTCGCTCGGCGTCAAGATTCTGTCGACGGGCGGCACCGCGAAGCTGCTCGCGGACGCGGGCCTCCCGGTGACCGAAGTGGCCGAGTACACCGGCTTTCCCGAAATGCTCGACGGGCGCGTGAAGACGCTTCATCCGAAAGTGCACGGCGGCATCCTCGCCCGCCGCGATCTGCCCGAGCACATGGCCGCGCTCGAGGCGCACGACATCCCGACGATCGATCTGCTCGTCGTGAATCTGTACCCGTTCGTCGCCACGGTGGCGAAGGACGACTGCACGCTCGAAGATGCGATCGAGAACATCGACATCGGCGGCCCGACGATGCTGCGCTCGGCGGCGAAGAATCATCGCGATGTCACGGTCGTCGTCGATCCGGCCGATTACGCCACCGTGCTGGAGGAAATGCGCGCGAACGGCAATACCGTCGGCTATGCGACGAACTTCCGGCTCGCGACGAAGGTGTTCGCGCACACGGCGCAATACGACGGCGCGATCACGAACTATTTGACGAGCCTGACCGACGCACTGCAGCACGCGTCGCGCAACACGTACCCGAACACGTTGAACCTCGCCTTCGAAAAAGTTCAGGATCTGCGCTACGGCGAAAATCCGCACCAAAGCGCCGCGTTCTACCGCGACGTCGCCGTGCCCGCCGGCGCGCTCGCCGGCTATCGCCAATTGCAGGGCAAGGAGCTTTCGTACAACAACATCGCCGACGCCGATGCGGCATGGGAGTGCGTGAAGACGTTCGACGCGCCGGCCTGCGTCATCGTCAAGCATGCGAACCCCTGCGGCGTTGCCGTGGCGGCCGATTCCGCGCAAGCCTATGCGAAGGCGTTCCAGACCGATCCGACCTCGGCCTTTGGCGGCATCATCGCCTTCAACCGCGAAGTGGACGAAGCCGCCGCGCAAGCCGTGAGCAAGCAGTTCGTCGAAGTTTTGATCGCGCCGTCGTTGACGGACGGCGCCAAGCAGGTGCTGGCAGCAAAGCAGAATGTGCGCGTGCTTGAAATCGCGCTGGGCGCGGGCCAGAACACGTTCGACTTCAAGCGTGTCGGCGGCGGTCTGCTCGTGCAATCCCCCGATGCGCGCAACGTCCTGCCGCGCGATTTGCGCGTCGTGACGAAGCGTTACCCCACGCCGCAGGAAATGGACGATCTGATGTTCGCTTGGCGCGTGGCGAAGTTCGTGAAGTCGAATGCGATCGTGTTCTGCGGCAAGGGCATGACGCTCGGTGTCGGCGCGGGCCAGATGAGCCGTGTGGATTCGGCGCGCATCGCGAGCATCAAGGCGCAAAATGCCGGCCTTTCGCTGCAGGGTTCGACGGTGGCGTCGGATGCCTTCTTCCCGTTCCGCGACGGCCTCGACGTCGTCGTCGCCGCGGGCGCGACATGCGTGATTCAGCCGGGCGGTTCGATGCGTGACGACGAAGTGATCGCAGCGGCCGACGAGCACAACATCGCGATGATCATGACGGGCGTACGGCATTTCCGCCATTGATCCTCAAGGCATCGCCATGCTAAAAACCCGGTTAACGCCGGGTTTTTTTATGCCCGCTCCTCACGGGGCATGACGCATTTCCGTCACTTCCGTCGGTCCGGTTCTTGCGGCGAGCGCGAGCGACAATTCGCACGCTGCCATACTCAGCGTCCCCCCGCGACCGGGAGTCGATCGATGCACTACCTTCTCGTTGAGCCCGAGCATTTCACTGACGCGCATCAACGCTTCATCGAGCAGTTCTCGCATACCGTCGAGCTTGTTTCGTCGTCCAGTGCCGCGATCGTCGACGCGAAAGACGTGCAATCGAGGCATCTCACGGCGAGCGATCCGTACGCGCATATCGTCGGCCTATCGTTCGGCAAGGACGTGAGCGGCCGAATGGACGGCGATATGCCTTGCGAAGATCTTGCCCGCTTTGCGCAGTGCCATGTCCGCCAAGATCGGCGTTTGCTTCTCCGCCCGCACGTCGGCGCCGTTCAGACGGTACTGAATATCCATCGATATGCAACCGGTACCAAGGCGCTCGTTTTCGATAAGTACCTACTGAAGCATCACCCGTCGCAATCGGTGCTTGGCGTTGTCTACAGCGCTTATGAAATCGACGTTGCACGTTTCACTCTTCTGTTCCCCGACTACTGGTCACAATTCGGCTTCGGCTGCAGCATCGAACGCATCGACCATCCAGCGGTGGACGGTCTCGGCAGGCTCTCCACGCTCGAGCACGAGGTCGCATTCCTCCTTGCGTTGGGCTTCGATACCGAAGCGATCGGGCATGTCTTGCCTCGCTTGCGCCCGGGCCCCGGCAACGATGTCGACGCGGCGCTGTTCGGCATTGCCGACAAAGCCGCCGCCGCGGGGGTGCCGATGGCGAACCTGCGCAATTGCCTGATCGAAGCGTTCGTTCATGAACGCATGCCGAAGTCGTTTTTCGCTAAAGTGGTCGGCCTGCCTATTTAGGCACCACCCTATTCCGTTCACGTTCGTCTCAACGCTGGCAACGCATGACGTATCGAGCGTACGCAACGCGAAGTGATCGACGTGTCGGACGCCTTGCCGGGGTCGCGTACGAGGTCGGCTTCTTGCTCGCCCAGGGCTATGATGCCGAATCCATCGCGCTTTGCATGCGCCGCTTGCGGCCCGGTCTTAACATCGATTCAGCCGCGGCGCTGTCGAACATCACCGATCGTTTCGCGGTCGCCGGCATTCCCGTCGCGAGCCTACGGGACCGCCTGGTCGAAGCTCGCGTTCATCAACGCATGCCGGCTTCTTTCTTCGATAAAGTCACGGGTTCGCCAACCTAGGAGAGCGTCTTGCACCGTTCGCCACCCCTCGGCCCGAACGCTTACCTCGTGAGCGTTCCGGGTAGCCGCCATACGCTCGATACACCGGCGCTCTTGCTCGATCGCACGGCGCTGGCAAGCAACATCGCCAAGATGGCCGATATCGCCGAGCGCCACGGTATCGGAGTGCGTCCGCATGTCAAAAGCCACAAATCGGTACGCATCGCGCAAATGCAGATCGAAGCCGGTGCGCTCGGCGTCAGTTGCGCGACGCTCGGCGAAGCCGAGGCCATGGTAGGCGCCGGCATTCCGGGCGTACTCGTCACCTCGCCCGTCGTCGGCACGAACAAGCTGCGCCGCCTCGTCGCGCTGGCGGACAAAGCCGGGCCGCATCAGTTGATGGTCGTTGTCGACGATCCCCGCAACGTCGCGGAGCTCGCCGTGTTCGCCGGCAGGCTCGCTTACCCGCTCGATGTGCTCATCGATTTCGACGCGGGCTATCACCGCACGGGTGTCCCCAACGAAGCGGCCGCGCTGGCGCTTGCGCGGGCGATCGGCGAGACGGGCATGCTGAGATTGCGCGGCGTGCAGGCCTACGGCGGGCATCTGCAGCACGTCGAAGCGCGCGAGCAACGGGAGGAAGCGGCCGCGCGATTGCGCGATGTCGTCGCCTCGCTCGTCGCTAGGTTAGGGGCGGAAGGCATGCCGGCCGAAATCGTGACCGGCGTTGGCACTGGCACCCACGACACGGATGCCGCAGGCGGCGTGTTCACCGAAATGCAGCCCGGCTCTTACGTGTTCATGGACGTCGAATACGAACACGTGCTGACCGACGGCGAGCGCGCCTCCCCCTTCGAAACAGCGCTGTTCGTGCAAAGCACGGTCATCAGTACGCAGGCGAGCGCATGGGTGACCCTCGACGCGGGCACGAAGAGCTTCGCCACCGACAGCGTCGCACCCGTCGTCGCGCGCGGCGTTCAGGGACCGTCGACCTATGGCTTTTTCGGCGACGAGCACGGCAAGCTCACCGTCGATTCGACGCAGCGGCCGTCGCTCGGCGCGCGCATCGAATTGATCACGCCGCATTGCGATCCCACCGTCAACCTGTACGATCGCTATCACGTCGTGGAAGGCGATAGGCTCGTCGATATTTGGCCGGTCGACGCGCGCGGGCGGCTGTG
>JBQCDS010000592.1:0-5644 GCA_051961035.1 Trinickia sp.
AAACGTTTGGTCGCGCGGATGCCCTACTGAGGCGGGCGGCTGGCGCATTGAGGCACATTGAGCCGTCGCCTGAACGGCAGGGCCGCGACGATCGCGCGGTGAGCCCGTCGGGCCGTCCGCCGATGCCGGTCGAGGTGCTCGAGCCGACCCCTTCGTCGCTCAAACTCGTCCAGCGCTTCCTTGCTCCGGTGGTGAGCCCCTTGGAGACAGCGCTCATCGTCGCTGTGGTCGCGATATTCATCTTGCTGCAACGCGAGGATCTGCGCGACAGGCTCATTCGGCTTTTCGGCGTACGTGACTTGCATCGCACCACGGTCGCGATGGATGAGGCCGCGCGGCGCTTAAGCCGCTATTTTCTTGTTCAAGTGGCGATCAATACGAGCGTCGGCGCATTGGTGTGCGTCGGACTGACGATCATCGGCGTGCCGGGGGCATTGTTGTTCGGTGTCGTCACGGGCTTGCTGCGGTTCGTGCCTTACATCGGCGCGTGGCTCGCCGCGCTTTTGGCCGTCATTCTTGCTGCGGCCATTGGGCCCGACTGGTGGATGACGATTTGGACGGCGATTCTCTTCACAGCGGTCGAGTTGGCCGCGGGACAATTCGTCGAGCCGCTGCTATACGGAAAAAGCACGGGTTTATCGCCGTTCGCTGTGGTCGTCTCCGCTATTTTTTGGAGTTGGATCTGGGGGCCGGTGGGGCTCGTGCTCTCCACGCCGCTCACATTGTGTCTCGTGACGCTAGGCCGCCACGTCGAACGCCTCGCCTTCCTCGATGTGCTGTTCGGCGATCATCCCGTGTTGACGCCGGGTGAGAATCTTTACCAGCGGTTGTTGGCCAACGATGCGCCTGACGCGCTCGCTCAAGCTGCGGCGATGATCGAAAGCGCCTCGCTCGAGGCGTGGTACGACACTGTCATGCTCGAGTGCTTGAGGCTCGCGTGCAATGACGTCGCGCGTGGCGTGGTGACCCCCGGGCAACTAACGGCAGTGCGCTTGGCGGCACTGCGTGTGATCCGCGCTCTCGCATCGGCGGATTCGCCCGGCACGACTGTGGCGCCGCCCAAGCGACCGCGTGCGAAGGCCGGCGCGCGCCGTGGGCCGTTTCGCGAAGGCCTGCACGACGCGTCGCATGAACGCGCGCCCGTGCTCTGCATCAAGGGGCGCGGCGAGTTCGACGGTCTTGCCACAACGATACTTCTGCAATTGCTGCATAGCCGCGGCATCGAGGCGATTGCCGTTTCGGCCGACCGGTTCTTGCGCAGGCGTGTCGATGAACCGCGAATCGATCGCAACAAGGTGATCTGCATCCTGACGCTGGATTGGTGCGAGTCTCCGCCGTATTTGCGCAATCTCGTCGGCAAGCTGCGCGCGCGCACAACCCACGTCATCGCGGGGATTGCGTTCGCCCAGGACCGGAATACCGCGCGCCCGAACGCCGCGCGCCCGAGCGGGTACGGCCAGCCGGAAGTGGCCGACCTCGCGAGCGCGGCGGCGATCGGCTCCTTCGCCGCGCTGGCCGACGCGTGCGCCGAGGCATTGGGCACCGGCTCGGAGCAGGCTGCGCAGGGCGGCGGCCAGGCGCAAGCTGAAGGAAATCCGCTCATTGCAAAAGCACTATGATCGCGCCGATGCGCCCGCAACAGAGGGAAAAGAAGGCGCATGAGCGGGCCTTGCGCTTCGTCGCCCGTCATCCTTTTCGTTTCGCCGTCCGCGTGTTCAAAGCATTTCGGAAGAACCAAGGCCTGCTTCTCGCGGGCGCGGTTGCGTACTATTCATTGCTTTCGATCGTGCCGCTGCTGATTCTCGTGGTGATTGCATTGAGTCGTCTTGTCGGTCAGGAATTGCTGCTCGACACGCTCGGGCGGCTGCTGAGATGGCTGGTACCCGGGCAGTCGAAAGCGGTCGTCGGCGAACTCGCCAGTTTCCTTGCGCACCGCGCAACGGTGGGCTGGTACCTCGTCGTGACGATGATTTTCTTCAGTTCGCTTGCCTTCACCGTACTCGAGAACGCGTTGTCGATCATCTTCGTGCATCGGGTCGTCATCCGGCGGCGCCATTTCTTGATATCGGCAATCGTGCCGTACTGTTTCAGTCTGTCGCTTGGCATCGGCGTGCTGCTGATTACATTCGTCACGAGCAGCTTGCAGGCAGTCGCGTCCGACAGGATGATGCTCTTCGGGCATGATGTATCGCTGACGGGCGCGACGCGAGTCATCCTTTATCTATGCGGCTTCGCCGGCGAGATATTCGTCTTGACGGCTATTTACATCGTTATTCCGGCCGGGCGCACCACGCTTCGCCACGCCGTCATGGGGGCCGTGGCGGCCGCGGTGCTGTGGGAGATCACCCGTCGCGTACTGGTTTGGTACTTTGCGACGTTGTCACAGGTGAGTGTCGTCTACGGATCGATGACGACTGCGATCGTCGTGCTGTTTAGTCTCGAGGCACTGGGCACGCTGCTGTTATTCGGCGCGCAACTGATCGCCGAATATGAGCGGCTCAATGCCGGAGACCGTGAGCAAGAACGCGAAGCGTTGGCAACGCGCTAGCGTCGGCTCGGGACGGTCTCGCCGCTTACGCCGGCTTGCCCGCAACCGCTACTCGCGCCTTACTCGTGCGTGACTCGTGGGTGACTCGTGGGTGACTCGTGCGTGACTGGGCTGCTGGCGATTGGATGGTCGGCGTCGCCAATGTATCGTTAACTCCCGGCCAGCCGTTCATTGCCGCCGCTAGGGAGGCACTTATGCTTGTCAATGCAGATTTTTCGATCCCCGTCATCGTTACGCCCGCCGCGTATGAATGGGTTGCTTCTCCGCAGCAGGGCATCGAGCGCGTCATGCTGGACCGGATAGGTGAGGAGCAGGCCCGCGCAACGAGCATCGTGCGGTACGCACCTCACTCGAGTTTTCCGCATCATCAGCATCCGGAAGGCGAGGAAATTCTCGTCCTGTCCGGCGTCTTTTCCGCTGACAGGCAGCATTATCCGGCCGGCTGGTATCTGCGCAATCCGCCTGGATCGGGCCACCGTCCGTCCAGCAGCGAAGGCGCCGTTATCTTCGTCAAGCTCCGTCAGATGTCGCTCAGCGAAACTCGCCCCGTGCGCGTCGACACCCGAGATCCGCAATGCTGGCAGGTCCAAGGCGAACGCGAAGTCTGCCCGCTGTTTGCGAATGGCATGGAGACGGTCGGCATTCAGCGCCTGGCGCCAGGCGAGCCGTTGTTTGCGGGACCGACCGAGCGTGCCGAACTGCTCGTGATTTCCGGGGAAGTGGCGATCGGGGGAGTGCGTTGCGAGCCCGGTAGCTGGGCTCGCCTGCCGGCGGGCCATGATCCGATGATCGTTGCTTGCGAACACGGCGCTAGCGTTTATTTGAAGATCGGCTATTCCGACGAAAGCGCGGTCAAGGCATAGGCATCGAAGGCAGCGCGGCCTTCTAACCGCGCACATCACGATCGACTCACCCCCATCTCACGCGCGATCGTCATGAAGCCAGCTATGTAGGCGATTTCCTCTTCTCCGTGGCGGACGCCGAGATTGATGCTCTTGCCGATGCCGCGCTTGCCGAGGCGCACGGCGCGAATCGGCAGGTGAGCCCCCTCTTCACGAACGAGCCAATCCGGCAACACTGAAACGCCGCGCCCCGCCGCGACAAGATGCAGCATCAGATCGGTCGCTTCGGCGGTTCGATGGTTCTTGGGCTTGCAATGAGCGGGAATCAGAAAACGCGTGTAGATGTCCAGTCTGTCTTCGCTCACGGGAACGGTGATCAATTCTTCGCCGAGCAAGTCACGAGGCTGGGCGAAGGCACGCGTGGCCAACGGATGCGCTTCATGGACAACGAGCACCAGCTCGTAATCGATGACCGGCGTGAACCGAATGTCCGGCAAATCGATGGGATCGGGGGTAATGAGCAAATCGATCTCGTGCCCCGCCAGTGCCGCAACGCCGTCGAAGCGGAAGGCCGTACGCACATCGAAGTCGACGTCCGGCCAGGCGGCAAGGTATCGAGGCGTGAGTCTCGATAGCCACTTTTGGCAGGGATGACACTCCATGCCGACGCGCAATGCGCCACGCCGGCCCTCCGCGAAATCGACAAGCACACGCTCCGCATGATCGATCTGCGGCAACACGCGCTGCGCCAAAGCGAGCAGATAGTCCCCGGCCTGGGTGAAGCGCAGCGCCCGCCCGCTCTTTGTCCAGATTTTGACGCCGTGCTGCTCTTCCATTTTTCGGATCATGTGCGACAGCGCCGATTGCGTGACGTTGAGCCGTTCCGCCGCTGCGGTGACGCTGCCCAGCCGATCCACTTCTAGCAGGATGGCAAGCTGTTGGCGGTCTAGCATCCATGATCTCCGTTCATTGATCCATGAAAACATACCATTTCTGCTCATGCAAGCGCGTTGCTATTCTGACTGAAATCAACGCCGCGCGCCCAGCCGCGGCTCAATTCAATCAAGGAACGCACAGTGAAGGTTTGCTCAGCAGCGATGAGAAATGACGATCTGGCCGGCGATGTCGTCAGCGTATTCGATCAAGTGCCCGACCGTCAGCATTCGAACTCCATGAAGTGGGCGGTTGCCGAACAGTTCTTATCGCCAGATGAATTCGAAGCCAAGCCGTTGCCGATGTGGGTGGCGGACATGGACTTTCGTGCGCCGCGCCCCGTGATCGATGCGCTCCACGAAGCAGTGGAACATGGCATCTTCGGATACCCCGGCGGCGCAACGCAGCGTTATGTCGATGCCGTGGTCGATTGGCAGTCCAGGCGGTTCGGTTGGGAGGTCTCCAAGCAATGGGTGATGCAAACCTGCGGCATCATTACCACGCTCAAAACCGCCGTGCAGGCATTCTCGGCGCCTGGCGACTCGGTGCTGATTCAGCCCCCCGTGTACGCCCATTTTCACAACGACGTTTTAATGAACGGACGTCAACTGGCGTTCGCTCCCCTCGAGCGGACGGAAACGGGCTATCGCTTCAACGAGAAGACCTTCGAAGCGGCGATTCGCGACAACACGAAGCTGTTCATTCTCAGCCATCCTCACAACCCGACGGGCAACGTTTGGTCCGAGGGAGAGTTGCGTGCGATGGGCGAAATCTGCCTGCGGCACGGCGTGCTTGTTATCTCCGATGAGATCCACCAAGACCTCATCGTCAATCCCGCGAAAAAGCACATTCCCTTCGCTTCGCTCGACGAACGATTCGCGCAGAACAGCATTACATGCACAGCGCCAAGCAAGACCTTCAACCTGCCCGGCTTGCAGAGCGCGAACGTTTTTATTCCCAATCGGCGCCTGCGCGATGAACTGGCCCGACAGTACGACCGGAATATGTTCCCGCTCGTGAATACGCTGGGGATGGTCGCGGCCGAGGCAGCCTACGCGCATGGCGAGCCGTGGCTCGAGGAGTTGCTGGTCTACCTTCGCTCGAATCATGCGCGATTCCGCCAGGCAGTGAGTGAGATGACGTCGAAAATCCGCGTATTGCCCGCCGACTCGCTTTATTTGGCTTGGATGGATTGCCGCGCTCTTGAGATGGACGCCGCTGCGCTCGACAAGTTCATGCTGACTCGCGCGCGGCTCTGGCTCGATAAAGGGCAAAAATTCGGCGTGGAAGGGCGCGGCTATATGCGCGTGAACCTCGGCTG
>JBQCDS010000593.1:0-3398 GCA_051961035.1 Trinickia sp.
GTTGTTGTTCGCTTTGCGGCGCTTGGGCGGGGGCCAATTCTAAATTTTGGGTCGCGGGGTTGCCGCGCCACGCAGCGCCGATCACTCGCGATAATCCTCGCCCCTTCCCGCCACGATGAAACTCACCCCGGTTCCTATCTCACTCACGCAGTGCGCGAAGACGTTCCACGGCACGCGCGTTCTAGAGCCGCTCGACCTGACGATCGGCGCCGGCGAGACGCTCGTTCTGCTTGGACCGTCGGGCTGCGGCAAGACGACGACGCTACGCATCATCGCCGGCCTCGAATCGCCCGATGCCGGCGGCACCGTCCGCTTCGGCGACGACGACGTCACGCGGCTGCCGATCGAGCGCAGGCAGGTGGGCATGGTGTTTCAAAGCTACGCGCTCTTTCCCAACCTGACGGTGCGCGGCAACGTGGGCTATGGGCTCAAGATCGCCAAGGCCGAGCCCGCGCTCGCACGGCGGCGTGTCGACGAGCTGCTCGCGATGATGCGGCTCGAAGCACATGCCGATAAGCCCATCCATCAACTCTCGGGCGGCCAGCGCCAGCGCGTGGCGCTGGCCCGCGCACTGGCCCGCGAACCGCGCGTGCTGTTGCTCGACGAGCCGCTGACGGCACTCGATGCACGGCTGCGCGACGCACTGCGGCGCGAGATGAATACGCTGCTGCGCACGCTCGGCGTCACGACGGTCTATGTGACGCACGATCAAGCCGAAGCGATGGAATTGGGCGATCGCATCGTCGTCATGGGCGCCGGCCGTATCGAGCAGATCGGCACGCCGCGCGATATTTACTACCGGCCGGCGAATCGCGCCGTCGCGCAGTTCGTCGGCACGATCAATCGCCTCGCGGGGCAGCAGGCGGCGGGCGCAAGCCACGCGCGCTCGGAGCTGTTCTTCCGTCCGGAGGACGGGCGGCTCGTGGCGCCGGAGGGCGCACCCCTGCGCGGGACGGTCGAGACGGTTTCGTTTCTCGGCGAGCGCACGCGCGTGACGGTAACGGGCGCGGCGCCCGAGCCGCTCGTGATCGACGTCCCGGGGCGCAGCGAGTGGATGCCCGGTGCGCAAGTCGGCATCGAAATTGCGCCGGAAGGGTTGATCGCCCTGCCTTAGTCGTGTAACGCTCATCGCAATCACAATAAAACAACAGACGATAAACATAACCTTCCCCACAGGACTCACCCATGCTACTGGCCCAAATCAGCGACCTGCACATCAAGCGCCCCGGTGCGCTTGCTTACCGGCGCGTCGACACGGCCGCCTGCCTCGAACGCTGCGTCGCGCGACTCGCCGCGCTCGAACCCAGGCCCGATGCCGTCGTTGTCACCGGCGATCTGGTCGATTTGGGCAGCCTCGTCGAATACGAGGCGCTCAAGCAACTACTGGCGCCGCTGCCGATGCCCGTCTATCTGCTCGTCGGCAATCACGACGACCGCGCGGCGCTCAGGGAAGTGTTCGACGACCATGCGTACTTGCACACCGACGGCGAATTCGTCCATTACGCCGTGGATGTGGGCCCGCTGCGGCTCATTGCGCTCGATTCGCAACTGCCGCAGCAAAGCGGCGGCCTGTTGTGCGAGACGCGCCTTACATGGCTCGACGCCCAGCTCGCGGCCGCGGACGGCAAACCGGTCGTGCTCGCCCTGCACCACCCGCCGTTCATTTCGGGCATCGGGCACATGGATCAGCAACGGCTCGATCCGACATCGGCCGATCGATTGGCCGCGATCGTCCGTCGCTATCCGAACGTCGAACGCGTGATTTGCGGCCACGTGCATCGCCCCGTCTTCACGCGCTTTGGCGGCACGATCGCGTCGGCCGTGCCCGCACCGGCCCATCAAGTCGCGCTCGATCTGCGTGAGAACGCGCCGTCCGCCTTCCGGCTCGAGCCGCCTGCCTTCGCGCTCCATCTATATGCGCCCGATACGGGCGTCGTCACGCATCACGCCTATGTCGACGAGGGCGAGGGCCCCTTCCCGTTTTATGAACCGGACGGCACGTTGATCGATTGAACTCGATGAACGACGCGCGCCCCGCCGACGAAGCCAGCCCGTACTCGCGCGCGCTATTGCTCCTACTGGCGACGATCGCTGGCGTATCGGTCGCCAACATCTACTACAACCAGCCGCTGCTCGACCGCTTTCGCGAGACGTTCGCGCGCGGCGCGCCGTGGATCGGCGCGGTGCCGGCCGCCATGCAGCTCGGGTACGCGGCCGGCATGTTCTTTCTCGCACCGCTTGGCGATCGCTTCGACCGCAAGTGGCTGATCCTCCTGCAAACGGTAGGGCTCGCGCTCGCGCTCGGCGCGGCGGCCGCTGCACCCTCGCTCGTCGTGCTGGCGCTGGCCAGCTTGGCGATTGGCGTGCTCTCGACGATTGCTCAACAGGCGGTGCCGTTCGCTGCCGAATTGGCACCGCCGGCCGAGCGCGGCCATGCGGTGGGGACCGTCATGAGCGGGTTGCTGCTCGGCATCTTGCTCGCGCGCACGGCATCGGGCTTCATCGCTCAGTACTTCGGCTGGCGCACGGTGTTCGGCGCGTCCGTGGGCGCGCTAGCGGTGCTTGGGCTCGTCGTGATCGCGCGCTTGCCGAACAGCCGGCCCACGTCGACGCTGCCGTACGGCAAGTTGCTCGGCTCGATGTGGCATCTCGCGCTCGAACTGCGCGGGCTACGCGATGCGTCGATCACGGGCGCGGCGCTCTTCGCGGCGTTCAGCGCGTTCTGGTCGGTCCTCACGCTGCTGCTCGCCGGTGCGCCGTTCCATCTCGGGCCGCAGGCCGCTGGCCTGTTCGGTATCGTCGGCGCGGGCGGCGCGCTCGCAGCCCCTATCGCGGGCCGCTTCTCCGATAAGCGCGGGCCGCACGCCGTCATCACGCTTTCGATCGCGCTCGTGGCGCTCGCCTTCGTCATCTTCGCGATGTCGGCGACGAGCATCGTCGGCCTCGTCATCGGCGTGATCGTGCTCGACATCGGCGTGCAGGCCGCGCAGATTTCGAATCAGTCGCGCATTTACGCGCTCAAGCCCGAGGCGCGCAGCCGCGTGAATACGGTCTTCATGGTCTGTTATTTCATTGGCGGCGCGACGGGATCGGCCGTCGGCGCGTACGCCTGGCGCGTATTCGGATGGCTGGGCGTGTGCGGCGCGGGGGCACTGTTCGCTTGCGCGGCCGCGGCGCGGCATTTGAGTGCGCCTGCGGCACGGGCATCGCACGGGTCGTAGCGCAAGGCAACAGGGCGCGCTTACGCCGCGCGGCGGCGGTCGAACCAGAACGACAGCGCGACGCTCGCCAAGATGACGCCGGTCGAGACGAGCGTCGCGCCGGTTACGGGCTCGCCGCGCGTGACGGCGCCGAGCGCCACGGCCACGATCGGATTGACGTACATGCAACTGCTCGCG
>JBQCDS010000594.1:0-2125 GCA_051961035.1 Trinickia sp.
CGGACGTCGTCATCAAAAACGAGGGGCAGGGGCTGCTCTTCCGCTGCCCGATGTGCGGGGCGCGCAATTACGTCGAGAAATTCGAAGCCGACGATGGTGCCGTCGTCTACGAGCAAATCGAGGGCAAACCGTTCGTCTAACGCTGCCGGGCGCGTACCGGGCCGGGCCATCCGAACCGCCCGATCGCGCCAATCGTTCCATCGCGCGGGCGCGCGACGCCTCGCCGCGTGCCCCTCTTCCCAGTCGCCTTGCTTAGCCGCGTCAACCAAATCGCCCCCTGCCGCGTTTAGAAAGCCCACAAGTAGCGAGATCGAGCTGTTGGCAGAACGCAGGCTTCTCCCGAGATTTGGCGCGGCATACGACATCGATCCCGCCCCCATTGTCGGCTCCCTGACGGTTTGCACGATCGATTCATAAGAAAGATGCGCGACGGAAGTCCCCAAGACCGTGGTTCGAAGTTCGTGGCGGCGTTCTATGCCAGAACGCGGCACGTCAACTACAAGCGCTTCGTCTCGCCCACCCTCGCGCTGACTATCTGTCTCCTGCTGTTGCTCGCGTTGCAGAAAATCTCGCAGAGCATCGACTATCACTCAATCAGCCATCAACTGTTCCAGATTGCGCCCGGAAGATGGGCGGTGGCGCTAGCCGCCACGGCGCTGAGCTTCATCTCGCTCGTCGCGCGCGACGAAATCGCGCTACGTCATGTCGACGCCAAGGTGCCGTGCTCGCTGCTGTGGATCGGCGCGACGGCGGCATCGGCGCTCGGCAACATCGCCGGCTTCGGCGCGCTCACGGGCGGCGCCGTGCGATGCCGCGTCTACGGCGCGGCCGGCGTTACGCCATCCCAGGTCGGGCGCCTTACGCTATTCGCCAGCGGCTCGCTCATCTTGGCGATGCTGCTCGTCAGCGCATTGGGCGCGCTCTGGGATACCGGCCCTCTCGCGGCGATGATGCATGTGGCGCCGGGCGCGCTGCGCGCCGGCGGCGTGCTCGGACTCGCCGTGCTGGCATTGACCATTGCCTTGTGCGGCAAAACGACGAAGCGGATCGCAACGGGCTGGCGCGGCCTCACGCTCGATGTCCCCGCGCGCGCGAGCTTGGTTTCTCAAATCGCTTTCGGCGTCGTCGACGTCGCGGGCGCGGGCGCGGCGTTGTGGGTTTTCTTGCCCGGCACGCATGCGGGCTTTGTCAGCTTTCTCGCCATCTATTCGGCGTCTTTATTGCTTGGCATCGTGGGCCACACGCCGGGCGGCGTCGGGGTGTTCGAGTCCGTGATGGTCTTCGCGTTGCGCGGCGATGTCGCCACGCCGGCGCTTCTCGCCGGTCTGCTCGCCTATCGCGCCGTGTACTTCGGATTGCCGCTCGTGCTGTCTGCCGCCGTGCTCGCGTCCTACGAGGGCAAAGCGCTGCGCACGCGCTTGCAGCTCGATCAAATGGGCCGTATCGCGCCGCTGTTCCTGTGCCTGATCACGTTCGTCGTCGGTTCGATGCTCATCGTATCGAGTGCGACGCCGGCATTGGCGCACCGCTTGGCCATCTTGCGCGAGTTGGTACCGCTGTGGGCG
Source organism: Trinickia sp. (assembly GCA_051961035.1). GTDB lineage: Bacteria > Pseudomonadota > Gammaproteobacteria > Burkholderiales > Burkholderiaceae > Trinickia. Next base: position 1,566 of record JBQCDS010000594.1, read on the forward strand.
CTCGAAAGCTCACAGTTGATGAGCGGAATACTCGGCGTGTCGCTGCTGTTCGTCTCGCGCGGCTTGCTGCGCAGGCTCGACGCCGCTTGGTGGCTCACCGTCGCGTTGACGGCCACGAGCCTTGTGCTCACGGTGACCAAGGGATTGGCATTCGTCGAGGCCGGTGTGCTCGCCACGCTGCTCGTCCTGCTGCTTTGCACGCGCCGCAGCTTTAGCCGGCGCGCCGCGTTGTTCGCCGAGCCGTTTACGCCCGGTTGGCTGATCTCGGTCGCGATCGTGCTGATCTGCGCGTTGTGGATCATGTTCTTCGCCTATCGAAACGTGCCGTATCGGAGCGATCTGTGGTGGCGTTTCGCGTTCCATGACCCGGCATCGCGCTCGCTGCGCGCGATGCTCGCTTCGAGCCTGTTCGGCACGGCATTCGCGCTTTGGCAGCTGTTGCGTCCGGCGGCTGGGCGTTTCGTGCATCCGAGCACGGGAGACTTGACCGATGCCGTCAAGATCATTCGTGCACAAGAGCGCAGCGATGCCGGGCTGGCGATGATGGGCGACAAGAGTTT
>JBQCDS010000595.1:0-3525 GCA_051961035.1 Trinickia sp.
CGTGAGCCTCACGACGTACGAGATTTGGGCCGAAACGCAGCGCATCGATCGCGCAGCCATCGAGCCGCTTGCCCAGGCGCTCGCCCTTTCGCCGTCGCACGTGCAGCAACGCCTCGACGCAGGACGCGCGCACGTCTTGCTCAAACGCCATGTCGACATGCAAACGGCAACCCGCATCGCCGATCTGGGTATCGCCGGCGTCACGCAAATCGCCTCGTCCAAGCGCTTTTATCCCGAAGGGGAATCGGCGGCACATGTCGTCGGTCTTACCGATATCGATGACGTGGGCCAGGAAGGCGTGGAATTGGCGGCGCAAGCCATCCTGGCCGGCGCACCCGGCGAGCGCGAAGTCATCCGCGACCGGCTCGGGCGCGTCGTTTCGGATCTGCGTCCGCTCGTGCCGGCGCATCATGGGCAAACCGTTCGCTTAACGATCGACCGGCGTATCCAGCAACTCGCGTTCGCCCAACTCAAGGCGGCGCTCGAACGCCATCGCGCTCAGGCCGGCAGCGTCGTCGTGCTCGATGCGGCGACGGGCGAAATCCTCGCACTGGCCAATGCCCCGTCGTTCGATCCCAATGCCCGTGCGGCGCTCACCACGAACACGATGCGCAATCGCGCGCTCGTCGATACGTTCGAACCCGGTTCGACGATCAAGCCGCTTGCGATCGCCACGGCGCTCGATGCGGGAAAGGTCCGCCCCGATACACTGATCGATACAGCGCCCGGGTGGTATCGGATCGGGCCGCATACGATTCACGACACTTCCAATCACGGCACCGTCAGCGTTGCGCAAGCCCTCGCGAGTTCGAGCAATATCGCGCTCGCCAAAATCGCCGCGACGCTGCCGGCCGAAACGCTATGGACGGCATATCGCCAATACGGCATTGGACTGGCGCCGCCCTTGCCGTTTCCTGGCGTCGCGGCCGGAAAACTCCGGCCGTGGCAACGATGGCGCCCGGTCGAGCAAGCGACGATGTCCTACGGATATGGTTTGTCGACTTCACTGCTGCAGATGGCGCAAGCGTATACCGCATTGGCGGGCGACGGCACGGTGCGGCCGGTTGCCCTGATCGCGAGCGACGACATGGACGAGCCGGCACCCGCAGCCGCTTCGCCCACGCGCGCTGGCGTGCGCGTGACCACCGAATCGACCGCCGCGACGCTGCGCACGATGCTGGAAGCGGCCACGCTAAGAGGCGGCACGGGCCGTGCGGCGCGAGTGGAGGGTTATCGCGTGGGTGGAAAGACCGGTACCGCGTGGAAGCATACCGGCACGGGATACGCAAAAAACAAATACCGCTCGTTGTTCGTCGGCATCGCCCCGATCGACGCGCCGAAGCTTGTCGTCGCCGTAATGATCGACGAGCCGTCGGCCCGTTCGTATTACGGCGGCGCCGTCGCGGGCCCCGTCTTCTCCTCTGTTGCAGGCGGCGCCCTGCAACTGCTCGGGGTGCCGCCAAGCCCCGCCGTGCCCGAAGCTTGAGCCCGGGTCGCGATCCGGTCCTCAAAGAACGGCTCGCGCTTTGCGTCGTGGTGCCTACAATCGATTGAGCGTCCGGCGCCCCATTCGCATGCCGGCGCGCATTCCTCGGCGGAATGACCGCCGCCCATTGCTTTTGCATGAGGCACCGCGACCGAGTATGCGCCGTCGTTCGTGCTCGCGCGGGCCTTCCTCGGGAGAACACGATGAAAGAGACAGCCAACGGCGATGTAGCCGCGTTCGTTCAAACCGCCGAGCATCAAGGCGGTTATGTTTGGGTGCTCACGCTCGTCGATTTTGCCGCTCGCGAAGTCAAACGCTCGCTCGTCTCCGACGAAACCTATGCCACGAGCGCGGCGGCGCGCGATGCGGGCAACGCGCGCTTGCAGGGCATGGCGCAGGACGCGTGAGCCTAGCCGGCGCCGGAGCGCGCGCGGCGGCATGGCGATGACCCCACCTTGTTTTCGATCGCAAACGTACTAACGTTTGAGGACGAACAAAGGAGCGCCCCGGATGGCAGGTGCTCATCGAGGACATCGATCATGACGACGGTCGCCAGCTTTCTTATCGAGTACACGCGCTTTCTCGATGCTGACGGCGTACCCACGCAGCCCCTGCCCGACTTCGCCACGGATACCGACGCGCTTTCAGCGTTCTATCGAGCGATGGTGCTCACGCGCGCCTTCGACACGAAAGCCGTTGCACTGCAGCGCACGGGCAAGCTCGGGACATTCGCCTCCAGCGTGGGACAAGAGGCGATCGGTGTCGGGCTAGCGTCGGCCATGCGGCCCGAGGACGCCCTCTTTCCCTCCTATCGCGACCACGCGGCGCAATTGGTGCGCGGCGTCACGATGACGGAAAGCTTGCTCTACTGGGGCGGAGACGAACGCGGCAGTCGCTTTTCCGCCGCGCAGCACGATTTTCCCAACTGCGTGCCGATCGGCACGCAGTTGTGCCATGCGGCCGGCGCCGCCTATGCGTTCCGCTTGCGCCGAGAAGCACGCGTGGCCGTGGCGATCGTCGGCGACGGCGGCACGTCCAAGGGCGACTTCTACGAAGCGATGAACATGGCCGGCAACTGGCGGGCACCGCTCGTCATCGTCGTCAACAATAATCAATGGGCGATCTCGGTGCCGCGTGCGCACCAAACGGCGGCGCAAACTCTCGCGCAAAAGGCGATCGCGGCCGGCATCGAAGGGCGGCAAGTCGACGGCAACGACGTGATCGCCGTACATGACGCCGCACGCCAAGCGCTCGCCAAAGCTCGGCACGGCGACGGCCCCACGTTGATCGAGGCGCTGAGTTACCGCCTGGGCGATCACACGACGGCTGACGACGCCACGCGCTACCGCGATCCCGAAGTTGTGGCCCAGGCGTGGCTCGAAGAACCGATCGTGCGCGTGCGCAAATATCTGCTGTCGCTCGGTGCATGGAGCAAAGCGCATGAGGATGCGCTTATTCAGGACTGCCAACGAACTGTCGAAGCGGCCGTGCAAGCGTATCTCGCCGTGCCGCCTCCTGATGTATCGGCCATGTTCGATCATCTCTATGCGTCGCTGCCGCATGCGATGCATGAGCAATGGGCGATGGCTCAGCATTTCGCTGCCTACTCGGTGAGCGGACATGGCTGACCTCTCGCTTGTCGAAGCCGTCAATCTCGCACTCGGTCATGCGCTCGAGGCAGACCCGGCTGTCGTGTTGCTCGGCGAAGACATCGGCGCCAACGGCGGTGTATTTCGCGCGACGCTCGGCCTGCAAGCGCGTTTCGGCTCGGAGCGCGTGATCGATACGCCGCTTGCCGAAACCGGCATCGCCGGCACGGCGATCGGCATGGCGGCCATGGGCTTGCATCCCGTCGCCGAAATTCAGTTCACGGGCTTCATCTATCCGATCGTCGACCAGGTGCTCAACCACGCGGCGCGGCTGCGTCATCGCACGCGCGGCCGGCTCTCGTGTCCGCTCGTGATTCGCTCGCCGTGCGGCGCGGGGATTCACGCGCCCGAGCATCACTCCGAAAGCCCGGAGGCGCTGTTCGCCCATAT